>NZ_JBHVDX010000351.1:0-7066 GCF_042802555.1 Streptomyces sp. NPDC057474
GCCCGGCCCGGCGCGTGTGAGTACCCGGCGCCCTACGCCTGGCGCGCGGCAGTCTTCTTCGCGGTCGTCTTGCGAGCCGTCGACTTCTTGGCCGGCGCCTTCTTGGCGGTGGCCTTCTTGGCCGGCGCCTTCTTCGCCGCGGTCTTCTTCGCCGCCGCCGTGGTCGTCTTGGCGGTCGTCTTCTTCGCCGCCGCCGTCTTGGTGGTGGCCTTCTTCGCGGTCGTCTTCTTCGCCGTGGTCTTCTTCGCGGTGGCCGTCGTCTTCTTGGCGGCGGCCGTGGTCTTGCGGGCGGTCGCCTTCTTCGCGGTGGTCTTCTTCGCCGCCGCCGCCTTCCTGACCGTCGCCGAAGCCCCCCCGCTCAGGCTGCCCTTGGGCGCCTTCTTGACCGCGACCTCGCCACCACGGGGAAGCTTCTTCGAACCGCTCACCAGGTCCTTGAAGCCCTGGCCCGCGCGGAAACGCGGCACGGAGGTCTTCTTGACCCGAACCCGCTCACCCGTCTGCGGGTTGCGGGCGTAACGGGCCGGCCGGTCGACCTTCTCGAACGAACCGAAGCCGGTGACCGACACCCTGTCCCCGGCGACGACCGCGCGGACGATGGCGTCCAGAACGGCGTCGACCGCGTCGGCGGCCTGCTGACGCCCACCGACCTTGTCCGCAATCGCTTCTACGAGCTGCGCCTTGTTCACGTCTTCCCCTTCGGAGACATCGCCAGAACGAAAGTGTTCAAGCTTTTTCGCACGTTAGGCAGATATATACCGCAAATCAAACACGAAACGGGCTTATCACCCTTGTGCCGCAACGAACTCGGCAGTCATGGAGTTCCTTCAGCGTTCCTCTGCGGGCATTCGCCCCTCGTCGAGGTCCGTCGTGAAGCCCTCCAGACGCCTTGCCGCGTCGGCGAGATCGTGCTTGGCCACGGCCGTAATGACCAGCAGCTTCCGGGTCAGCGCCATGCGTACGCCCTCCGGGACTTGCAGTGCGCGCACTTTTGCGTGCGCTTCCTTGAGTTGGCCCGCGACCGCCGCATAGAGCTCGAGTTGGCCGTCGTGTTCCATGCACAGATTGTGCCATCTGGGGCAAGTTGTCGCCTGCGCAGGGGGCAACTGCCGTCTCCCGGGGGCCGCTGGAGCGCCCCCGGTCAATGCCACACCATGGTGCACGTACCCCGGCAATCACCTTTGTAACTAGGGGAGTTGAAACCTTTCTGCACATGACTTCGAAGGTCTCCGAACCCGAACATGGCGGTACCCCCAACCGTGCACGATTGGGGGTACCTGGGGTGCCGCGGTGGCTGGAATCCGCCTTGCGCGGGCCACCCGACGGGGGTGGCCCGCGCCAGTGGGTCAGATCTTCAGCGTCCTCGGCTTGTACGAGGGCCGCTTGGCCTCGTACGTGGCGATGTCGGCCTCGTTCTGGAGGGTGATGGAGATGTCGTCCAGCCCGTTCAGCAGCCGCCAGCGGGAGTTCTCGTCCAGCTCGAAAGAGGCGGTGATGCCCTCTGCGCGCACCTCACGGGCCTCAAGGTCGACGGTGATCTCGGCCTTCGGGTCGTTCTCGGTGAGCTCCTGCAGCGCGTCCACGATCTTCTGCTCCAGGACGACCGTGAGCAGGCCGTTCTTGAGCGAGTTGCCGCGGAAGATGTCGGCGAAGCGGGAGGAGATGACGGCCTTGAAGCCGTAGTTCTGCAGCGCCCACACGGCGTGCTCGCGGGACGAACCGGTGCCGAAGTCGGGGCCGGCGACCAGGACGGTGGCTCCCTGCCGCTCGGGCTGGTTGAGGACGAAGGTCTCGTCCTTGCGCCAGGCCTCGAACAACCCGTCCTCGAAGCCGTCCCTGGTCACCTTCTTGAGCCAGTGGGCGGGGATGATCTGGTCGGTGTCGACGTTGCTGCGGCGCAGCGGGACGCCCCGGCCGGTGTGCGTGGTGAATGCTTCCATGGCTGTTCAGACTCCAGCGGGCGCAGGGGTGTCGGCGTCGGTCAGGTCGGCGGGGGACGCCAGATGGCCCAGGACGGCCGTCGCGGCGGCGACCTGCGGCGAGACCAGGTGCGTACGGCCGCCCTTGCCCTGCCTGCCCTCGAAGTTGCGGTTGGAGGTGGACGCGGAGCGCTCACCGGGGGCCAGCTGGTCCGGGTTCATGCCCAGACACATCGAGCAGCCCGCGTGCCGCCACTCGGCGCCGGCCTCCTTGAAGACGACGTCCAGACCCTCGGAGACGGCCTGCAGACCGACCCGCGCGGAGCCGGGCACGACCAGCATCCGTACGCCGTCGGCGACTTTGCGGCCCTTGATCAGCTCGGCGGCGGCGCGCAGGTCCTCGATGCGGCCGTTGGTGCACGAACCTACGAAGACGGTGTCCACGTTGATGGACTTCAGCGGCTGGCCGGCCTCCAACCCCATGTACTCCAGGGCCTTTTCGGCGGCGAAGCGCTCCGAAGCGTCCTCGTACGAAGCCGGGTCGGGGACCGACGCCGAAAGCGGCGCGCCCTGGCCGGGGTTGGTGCCCCAGGTGACGAACGGCGACAGGGCGGCGCCGTCGATGATCACCTCGGCGTCGAACTCGGCGTCCTCGTCCGTCTTCAGCGTCTTCCAGTACGCGACGGCCGCGTCCCAGTCGTCGCCCTCGGGGGCGTGCGGGCGGCCCTTGAGATACGCGAAGGTGGTCTCGTCGGGGGCGATCATGCCCGCGCGGGCGCCGGCCTCGATCGACATGTTGCAGATGGTCATGCGGGCTTCCATCGAGAGTTGCTCGATGGCCGGGCCGCGGTACTCCAGGACGTAACCCTGGCCGCCGCCCGTACCGATCTTGGCGATGATCGCCAGGATCAGGTCCTTGGCGGTGACGCCGTCGGCCAGGTCGCCCTCGACCGTGATGGCCATGGTCTTGGGGCGGACCAGCGGCAGCGTCTGGGTGGCCAGCACGTGCTCCACCTGGGAGGTGCCGATGCCGAACGCCAGACCACCGAAGGCGCCGTGCGTGGAGGTGTGGGAGTCACCGCAGACGACCGTCATGCCGGGCTGGGTCAGACCCAGCTGCGGGCCGACGACGTGCACGACACCCTGCTCGACGTCGCCCAGCGGGTGCAGGCGCACACCGAACTCGGCGGCGTTCGCGCGCAGCGTCTCCAGCTGGACGCGGGAGACCGGGTCCGCGATGGGCTTGTCGATGTCGAGGGTGGGGGTGTTGTGGTCCTCGGTCGCGATGGTCAGGTCGAGCCGGCGAACCTTCCGCCCGCTCTTGCGGAGACCGTCGAAGGCCTGGGGGCTGGTCACCTCGTGCAGCAGGTGCAGATCGATGAAGAGGAGGTCGGGCTCGCCCTCGGCGCGCCGGACGACGTGGTCGTCCCAGACCTTCTCCGCGAGTGTCCTACCCATCGCTTTCCCTCCGGCCGGCTTGTCCGAGCGCCGGCCCAACTAGAGATATCGGAGGTGGCGAGCGCCCTTACCCCTCGTACGGGCGCCGGCCGCCGGGCTCGTTGGTCCGCGAGCCGTTTGTTCTGCTTCCAGAGTGGCAAGGTCCACGCGAAATTGAGCTTGCGTTTCACAGAGTGAGACGCGAGTATCGTTGCATGGACAACAGTAGCGGCGTCGGCGTTCTGGACAAGGCGGCCCTGGTCCTGAGCGCTCTGGAGTCCGGTCCGGCCACCCTCGCGGGTCTGGTCGGCGCCACCGGACTCGCACGACCCACGGCCCACCGCCTGGCCGTGGCTCTGGAACACCACCGCATGGTGGCACGCGACATGCAGGGCCGTTTCATCCTCGGCCCCCGGCTGGCCGAGCTGGCCGCGGCCGCCGGCGAGGACCGCCTCCTCGCGACGGCGGGCCCGGTGCTCACCCACCTCCGCGACATCACGGGCGAGAGCGCGCAGCTCTATCGCCGCCAGGGCGACATGCGTATCTGTGTCGCCGCCGCGGAGCGGCTCTCAGGCCTCCGGGACACGGTCCCGGTCGGTTCGACCCTCACGATGAAAGCCGGCTCCTCGGCCCAGATCCTCATGGCCTGGGAGGAGCCCGAGCGCCTGCACCGCGGCCTCCAGGGCGCCCGCTTCACGGCCACCGCCCTCTCGGGCGTACGGCGCCGGGGCTGGGCCCAGTCCATCGGCGAGCGCGAGCCGGGCGTCGCCTCGGTCTCCGCCCCCGTACGCGGCCCGTCGAACCGCGTGGTGGCCGCCGTCTCCGTCTCCGGCCCCATCGAGCGCCTCACCCGCCACCCCGGCCGCATGCACGCCCAGGCAGTCATCGACGCCGCGGGCCGCCTATCGGAGGCCCTACGCCGCACAGGCTGACCACCAAACCCCGTCCGACCACGAAGAAGGCCTGCCTCAACGCCGCGGCAGGCCACGGTCAACCCGCAGTCACCACACCACAGTCCCCCACGGCGCCCAGGCACTCACGCACTCACGCACTCACCCCCGCCGGTGGGCGAACCGCTCCTTCGCCGACCGCCCCCTGCCCTCGATCGGCAACACCCCCGTAGCCGCCGCGAGACCGAACGCGGGCATGTCGGCATAGATCGACTCGTACGACCCCTCCGGCACCACATACGTCTCGTGCCAGAGCCCCACGTGCTGCCGACTCCTCCCCTTCCGCTCCTTGCTGTTCATCGCGGCCCACGCCACGCGGTGGAACGCGTCGGGCGCGTGCGCGTATCCGTACAGCTTCTCCTTGGACTCCCAGTACTGGACGACGTAGTACGTCCGCGGCGAGGCTGTGAGCAGCACGGCGTTCAGCAGCCCGCGGCTCGGGTCTGCGCGCAGCTCCCGCAGCATCCGTGGCATCGCCGCGAGCACGGGCCCCCAGTGATGCACGGCCCAGAAGTGATTGATCCGCATACCGATCAGCAGAACCACCACGTCGCCCTCGGCGGCCGCGGTGGTACGGCCGGCAGCGATCCGCTTTCCGATCATGACTCCCCCTAGTTGGTGAGCGGCACTATCCGAACACCCATGCTTGGATAGTGACACTCACCAAGAAGGGGCGCAAGAGATGCGACTGGCGGAACTGAGCGAGCGCAGCGGGGTGTCCACGGCGACGATCAAGTACTACCTGCGCGAAGGGCTGTTGGCGCCGGGCCGCCAGATCAACGCGACGACGGCGGAGTACGACGAGGAGCATCTGCGCCGGCTGCGACTGGTGCGGGCGCTGATCCAGGTGGGCAAGGTGCCGGTGGCCAACGCCAGGGAGGTGCTCAGGCACGTGGACGACGAGTCCCTGGGCCGTACGATCCGGCTCGGCGCGGCCCTGTGGGCGCTGCCCCAGGCCCCCGCCCCGGACGAGGAGGACCCGGTCACCGTCGCCGCGACGGCCGAGGTGGACCGGCTGCTGCGGACGCTGGGCTGGGACGCGGCGAGGGAGATCGGCTCCCTCTCCCCCGTACATCGTTCACTCGTGGCCCTGGTGGCCACGCTGCTGCGGCTCGGCTATCCGTGCGACGCCGAACTCATGGCCCCGTACGCCGAGTTGATGCACCAGACGGCCGTGCGGGACCTGGATCACATGGAGACCTACGAGTCCGACACGGAGAAGGTCGAACAGGCGGTGTCGTCGGCGGTCCTCTTCGAGCCGGTACTGCGCTCGCTGCACCGACTGGCCCAGGAGGAGGAGTCGGCGCGGCGGTACGGCATCGAGTAGCCGGAGCGCACGACGAAGGCCCTCCACCGAAGTGGAGGGCCTTCATGAAACGTACCCCCGACCGGATTCGAACCGGCGCTACCGCCTTGAGAGGGCGGCGTGCTAGGCCGCTACACAACGGGGGCCCTAGCGATCCTGCGTTTCCGCAGGTCCGAGCTGGTCTACCTGGACTCGAACCAAGAATGACGGTACCAGAAACCGTAGTGTTGCCAATTACACCATAGACCAATATGGTTGAGACTTTTTCGTACCCCCGACCGGATTCGAACCGGCGCTACTGCCGTGAGAGGGCAGCGTGCTAGGCCGCTACACAACGGGGGCCCTAGCGATCCTGCATCGATGGTGGTGGGAGCTACCCTGACCACCTTCGCGGGAAGGATCAGTACCCCCGACCGGATTCGAACCGGCGCTACTGCCGTGAGAGGGCAGCGTGCTAGGCCGCTACACAACGGGGGCTTCGCGGAGATGATCTCCGCTTGTGCAGATGAGCTCTGCGAGCTGGCCTACCTGGACTCGAACCAAGACTAACGGAACCAGAAACCGTCGTGCTGCCAATTACACCATAGGCCACTGGAACTCAATCCCCTGAAGGGATCTTGTTCTAGTGTGCACCTCCGGTTCCCGGCCTTTCGGCCCGCTTCCCGGCGACGCAGGAAGAACATTACCCGAAGGTGGACGGCGCTCCAAAACGGGTATCCGAGCCGAGGATCGCGGGGAGTTCGGTCAGGGTGGCGATCCGGTGCGGCCCGACGGGCGGGTCGACGGTCGCGTAGAGGCCGCCGCGGTCGATCCACACCGACAGCAGACCGGCGTCGACGGCGCCCCGGCCGTCGATCTCCGGGTGGTCGCCGACGTACGCGACCTCGTGCGGCGGCAGCTCCAGGGCTTCGCAGGCCACGTGGAACGCCTCGGCGGCCGGCTTGTGGACGCCCAGTTGCTCGGCGCACAACACCGTCTCGAAGCGGTCCCACACGCCGAGGGCGCGCAGCTTGCGTTCCTGGACGGGGAGGCTGGAGTTGGAGAGCACCGCGTGCCGGTGGCTGGCGGCGAGCGCGTCCAGAACGGGCAGGACGTCCGGGAAGAGCGACCAGGCCCGCTCGTAGTGGGCTACGTACCGCTCGAACCAGGCGTCGGCCTCCGCGTCGCTCAGGGGCCGGCCGTGGAAGTCCCGTACCCGGTCGCGGCGTGTGGCCTCCCAGTCACCCTCGCCCGCCGCGTACCGCCTCCAGTGCAGGCTCGTGAGTTCGCGCCAGCGCGAGAGGGCCTCTTCGACGGAGTCGTATCCGAGCAGCAGGCCCTCGACGGCGAGATGGTCCCGCATTCCGGCCCGGTCGGCCGCGGTGTAGTCGAAAAGAGTGTCGTCGACGTCCCAGAGCACGGCCTTGATGTCCATGATCCGACGGTAGCCCGAGGTCGGCCGTCCTGTCCGGAGG
>NZ_JBHVDX010000352.1:0-7043 GCF_042802555.1 Streptomyces sp. NPDC057474
CCTAAAAGCCCAGGCCCTACGGGCCCAAAAGCCCAGGCCCAGCGGGCCTGGAAGACCACGGCCCGCGGGCCTGAAAAGCGACGGGCCCGCGGGCCTGAAAAGCGATGAGGCCGCTGGGCCTGAAAGGCGACGGGGCCGCTGGGCCTGAAAGGCGACGGGGCCGCTGGGCCTGAAAGGCGACGGGGCCGCTGGGCCTGAAAAGCACGGGGCGCAGCCCCTGCTTTTCAGGGGCGCGGGGAACTGCGCGACCAGCCCCCACTCACCCGCACCCGCCAACACACCCGAACCCCCGAGCTCTACCGCGCGGTCCAGGGCACCTGCGGCGCACGGAAGTACCCGATCCCGAGCGCCTCCCACCGGGGCCCCTGCGCGGCGAGCCGCACCTTGTACCCGTCCCAGCCATGCTTCGAGGCCGGCGACCAGCCAAGCTCCGCAACCCCCGGCAGCCTAGGAAACGCCATGTACTCGACGTCCGCCGAAGTCACGATCGTCTCGGTCCACAGCGGCGCCTCGACACCCCGGATCGCGGAGTCGGGAGCGCCTGCCAGATAGTCACCCGGCTCCCAGTCGTACGACCGCCGCACATCCACGTACCCGGCCCAGTCGAGCCCCAGCGGGGTGTCCTTGTCGTACTTCATGTCGAGGTAGATCCGGTCGGCGGGCGACAGGATGATCCCCGTGCCGTTCCGCGCGGCCGCCACGACCTGCTCCTTCTCCTCGGCGCCCGTGCTGTCCAGCCCCCAGTACTGCGCGAGCGCGCCCCGCGCCGGAGTGGCCCCGGTCAGCTGATGCCAGCCGATCACGGTCTTCCCGTACTTCTCGACCACCGGCTGCACCCGGTCCATGAACTTCACATAGTCCTCGTGGCTGGTGGAGTTCGCCTCGTCACCGCCGATGTGGAGATAGCGCCCCGGAGTGAGCGCGGCCAGCTCCCGTACGACGTCCTCCACGAAGTCGTACGTCACGTCCTTGTCGACGCAGAGGGAGCTGAAGCCGACCTCGGTGCCGGTGTAGAGCGGGGGCGCGACACCGTCGCAGTTCAGCTCGGCGTAGGAGGCGAGGGCCGCGTTGGTGTGGCCGGGCATGTCGATCTCGGGGACGACCTCCAGATGGCGGGAGGCCGCGTACCGGACGATCTCCTGGTAGTCGGCCTTCGTGTAGTAGCCGCCGGGGCCGCCGCCGATCTGGGTGGAGCCGCCGTACGTGGCGAGGCGCGGCCAGGAGTCGACGGCGATGCGCCAGCCCTGGTCGTCGGAGAGGTGCAGGTGCAGCTTGTTGAACTTGTAGAGCGCCAACTGGTCGATGTGGCGCTTGACCTGGTCCACGCCGAAGAAGTACCGGGAGACGTCCAGCATCGCGCCGCGCCAGCCGTAGCGCGGGGTGTCCTCGATCGTGCCGCCCGCGACCGGCCACGGCCCCGGCTGCACGGAGTCCTCCTCGACGGCGGCGGGCAGGAGCTGGCGCAGGGTCTGGACCGCGTGGAAGAGGCCGGCGGGCGCGCGGGCGGTGAGGGTGACGCCGGAGCGGCCGCTCTCCAGCCGGTAGCCCTCCTGGCCGAGACCCGTCTCCCCGGAGGCCAACCGCAGTCGGATTCCGGCCTCTCGTCGTTCGGTGACCGGCAGCCGGTAGCCGGTCGAGGGCCGCAGGATCCCCGCGAGGTACTCCCCGATCCGGCGGGCCTCCGGGCCGCCGTCCACGACGATGTGCGCACCGCTGGTCAGCCGGTACGGCGATCCGTCGGCCCGGACAGAGGCGGGGGCCGGGATCACCTGCCCGAGCGGGGTGGTGGCGGCTTCGGTGTTCTCGGACACTGGTGTGGCTCCCACGGTGAAGGTCCCGGCCGCGACCAGCAGCAGCAGCGAACCGAGAAAACGGGTCGATCTGTGGCGCGGTCTCACAACGAGCTCCCTCCACCCATCGAACTGTGCGCTCCCCACCATCACCCCTCCACCACCTCCAGGTCTAGACCACCCCTGGCCGCGGCCGATGGAAGAATCCTCTGCATGGCGGAAATCCTCCAGCGGGACGGCACGTGGACCTTCGACGGCGACACACTGCGGCTGACCCCGGGCCGCGACAAGGGCGTGAGCCTGCTCCGCAAGACCCTGGGCGAACTCTCCGTCCCGCTGGGCGCGTTGGCGGGCGTCTCCTTCGAACAGGGCAAGAAGTCCGGCCGACTGCGACTGAGGCTGCGCGACGGCTCCGACCCGCTCCTCCAGGCGACCGGCGGCCGGCTCGCCGACTCCAACGACCCGTACCAGCTGAGCGTCGACTCCGACCGGTACGGCGTCGCCGAGTACTTCGTGGACGAGATCCGCAACGCGCTGCTCCTGGACGAGGTGCCGACCGACGCGGTGGACTCCTACCTGCTCGCCGGCCCCGCCGTCCCGCTCTCCGTCTCCGCAGGGGACGGCACCGCCGGCTTCGACGGCGACCACGTACGTCTGGAGTGGAACTGGAAGACGGAGGACGCGAAGGCCGCGTCCGGTGCGCGGACACTGTCGCTGGCGGACATAGCGGGCGTCGAGTGGCACCCCTCGGTCGGCCTGGAGAACGGCTACCTCCGCTTCACCGTGCGGAACGCTCCGACCAAGGCCCCGCCCAAGTACGACCCCAACTCCGTCGAGCTGTGGGGCTTCAAGAAGGACCCGCTGATGGCCCTGGTCGCGGCGGCCGTACAGGCCCGGCTCCCGCATCCGGCGGCCCCGGCACCGAAGCAGCTGACCCCGCCCCCGGCGGAGCCGGACCGGCCGGCCCCAGAGGCGGACCACGACGCGCTGCTGCGCCGCCTCCGCGAGCTGGGCGACCTCCACAGGTCCGGTGTGCTCACGGACGAGGAGTTCACCATGGCCAAACAGGCGGTCCTCAAACGCCTGTGACGCATACGAGGACCGCCTGCCCGGTACCGCATCGATGGTGCGCCCCGCCTTCCGGGCGCACCGGCGGCGCTACTTGGCCCGGCGCGCCACCGTGAAGTGGTCGACCTGCGCACCCGTCTCGGCGATACCGCGCACGGTCAGCGTGGCGTAGTGCCCCTTCGGCGCGGGCTTCACGTCCACGCGGAGGAAGGAGTAGTCGAGGTAACGCACCCGCGACCACGTGACGGTCTCGTTCTGCTTGCCGTCCTTGGTGTTGACGTACGAGGAGACGGACTCGACCTCGTTCTCGTGGCCCTCGTACGACAGCGGGGCGGTGAAGGAGTAGAGGCTGCGGCCGGCCGCGCCCGCCGTCACGTACACCACGCCCTCGGTCTCCGGGTACGCCGTGCCGCCGATCGGGAGCTTCTTGGTGACCGCGCCGGCCTTGATGACGTCGGTGCGCTCGTACTGGTGGTTGTGGCCGTTGATGACGAGGTCCACCGAGTACTTCTCGAACAGCGGCACCCACTCCTGGCGCACACCGCCTTCCGAGGCGTGCGCGGTGGAGGTGCAGTACGCGCAGTGGTGGAAGAAGATCACGACGAAGTCGACGTCCCTGGACGCGCGGAACTTCTTCAGCTGCGCCTCCAGCCACTTGGTCTGGGTGCCGCCTGAGATGCCGAGGTTGGCCGGGATCTCGAAGGAGATGTCGTTGGCGTCGAGCGAGATGACGGCCGTGTTGCCGTGGACGAAGGAGTAGACGCCCGGCAGGTTCTTCTTGTCGGGGCCGTTGTCGGGGAGGTTCCAGCGGGCCTCCTCGCCGCCGTAGCCGTTGGGCGAGTACCAGGCCTCCATGTCGTGGTTGCCGTAGGCGGGCATCCACGGCACGGACTTGGCGACGGACTCGGTCTGGGCGAGGAACTGGTCCCACACGCGGGAGTCGAAGCCGGTGTCGGCGGTCTTGCCGGCGCCGGACGGGTCGGCGTAGGCGATGTCGCCGGCGTGCAGGTGGAAGGCCGGGTTCTGGCCGAGGAGGAGGCTGTTGTTGGCGAGGCCGTGGTAGCCGACGCCCTCGTCGCCGAAGGCCGTGAAGGTGAAGGGCGCGCTGTGGGCGGGGGCGGTGGTGAAGGTGCCGAGGGTGCCCAGCAGGTGCGGCTCGGCCGGGTCGAAGCCGGCGTGCCCGACGCCGTAGTAGTAGGTGCGGCCGGGCTTGAGGTGGGTGAGCCTGGCGTGGACGTAGTACTGCGTGTGGTCGCCGCTGGCGCCGACGCCGGCCGGGGTGTAGAGGGTGCGCACCTCGGCGTCGATCTTGCGGGAGAGGTCCTGGGGATGGGCGCCGATGCGGATGAAGGGCTTCTTGACGGCGACCGGGACCTGCCACGAGACGGTGATCTCGGTGCGCGGGTCGTTGCCGTAGGCGAGGTGGCGGCCGAAGGGGGCGACGAGGGAGCCGTCGATGCGCTCGGCGCTCGTGCCGGCCTGGGTCGGAACCGAGGTGCGGAGGGCGGCCGGGGTGGCGGCCTGGGCCGTGGCCGGGACGAACGCGCCACCCGCCACGGCACCGAGGGTGACAGCGCCGCCCCTGATCATCGAGCGCCTGGAGAACTTGGAGCGCAGGTACTCGTGCTGCTCGGCCATGCTCATGCGCTCGGCCAGCTGCTCGGGTACGCCCATGCGAGGTATGTCCATGGCGTCCGAAACTCGTCGCCTCAGGCGACGGGATGCGGGACGCCGGGTGGACAGCGCACGAACAGGCACTCATAACACATTCATCGTTCCCCCAAGGGCCAGTAACAGCAGCCTGCCCGATATCGGGCAGAATTCTTGCGAAACCCTCTCCCGTCCCCCAGGATCTACCGAGTGCACGACGAACTTGTTGATCATTTGACGCGATCCTCGCCCCTCAACCGGGGCGAGGCGCTGCGTGTGATCCAGGACGTGCTCGCCTTCTTCGACGAGACGACCGAGGCGTACGTCCGTCGCCGCCACCGCGAGCTCCAGGCCCAGGGCCTGGTCAACTCGACGATCTTCGAACGGATCGAGGCGGACCTGAAGTACCGCGCGGTCGCACCGCCGGAGCTCACGCTCAGGCAGCTGCGCCGCATCGTTTACGGCTGATCGTTCACAGCTGATCGTTCACGGACGATGTTCGCGGCTGATCATCTACGGCTAGGGGATACATATATATGTGCGGGATTGTCGGTTACATCGGCAAGCGCGACGTGGCGCCGCTGCTCCTTGAGGGCCTGCAGCGCCTGGAGTACCGGGGCTACGACTCGGCGGGCATAGTCGTCACCTCGCCCAAGACGGCCGGTCTGAAGATGGTCAAGGCCAAGGGCCGGGTCCGTGACCTGGAGGCCAAGGTCCCCGCGCGCTTCAAGGGCACCACCGGCATCGCCCACACCCGCTGGGCCACCCACGGCGCCCCGTCCGACGTCAACGCCCACCCGCACATGTCGGCCGACAACAAGGTCGCCGTCGTCCACAACGGCATCATCGACAACGCCTCCGACCTGCGGAAGAAGCTCGAAGCGGACGGCGTCGAGTTCCTCTCCGAGACCGACACCGAGGTCCTCACCCACCTCATCGCCCGCTCCCAGGCCACCACCCTGGAGGAGAAGGTCCGCCAGGCGGTGCGGATCGTCGAGGGCACGTACGGCATCGCCGTCATGCACGCCGACTTCAACGACCGCATCGTCGTCGCCCGCAACGGCTCCCCCGTCGTCCTCGGCATCGGCGAGAAGGAGATGTTCGTCGCCTCGGACATAGCCGCTCTGGTCGCCCACACCCGCCAGATCGTCACCCTCGACGACGGCGAGATGGCCACCCTCAAGGCCGACGACTTCCGCACCTACACCACGGAGGGCACCCGCACCACGGCGGAGCCCACCACCGTGGAGTGGGAGGCGGCCTCGTACGACATGGGCGGCCACGACACGTACATGCACAAGGAGATCCACGAGCAGGCCGACGCCGTGGACCGCGTACTGCGCGGCCGCATCGACGACCGCTTCTCCACCGTGCGCCTCGGCGGCCTCAACCTGGACGCCCGTGAGGCGCGCCAGATCCGCCGCGTGAAGATCCTCGGCTGCGGCACCTCGTACCACGCGGGCATGATCGGCGCCCAGATGATCGAGGAGTTGGCGCGCATCCCCGCGGACGCCGAGCCGGCGTCGGAGTTCCGCTACCGCAACGCGGTCGTCGACCCCGACACCCTGTACATCGCGGTCTCCCAGTCCGGTGAGACGTACGACGTCCTGGCGGCCGTGCAGGAGCTGAAGCGCAAGGGCGCCCGCGTCCTCGGCGTCGTGAACGTCGTCGGTTCGGCGATCGCCCGCGAGGCGGACGGCGGCATCTACGTCCACGCGGGCCCCGAGGTCTGCGTCGTCTCCACGAAGTGCTTCACCAACACGACCGTGGCGTTCGCCCTGTTGGCGTTGCACCTGGGCCGCACCCGCGACCTCTCCGTCCGCGACGGCAAGCGGATCATCGAGGGCCTGCGCAGGCTCCCCGCCCAGATCGCCGAGATGCTGGAGCAGGAGGAGGAGATCAAGAAGCTGGCCCAGGAGTACGCCGAGGCCCGCTCGATGCTCTTCATCGGCCGCGTCCGGGGCTATCCGGTGGCCCGTGAGGCCTCCCTGAAGCTCAAGGAGGTCTCGTACATCCACGCCGAGGCCTACCCCGCCTCCGAGTTGAAGCACGGCCCGCTGGCCCTCATCGAGCCCGCCCTCCCGACGGTCGCCATCGTCCCCGACGACGACCTCCTGGAGAAGAACCGCGCCGCCCTGGAGGAGATCAAGGCCCGCAGCGGCAAGATCCTCGCCGTCGCCCACCAGGAGCAGGAGAAGGCCGACCAGACGATCATCGTCCCCAAGAACGAGGCCGAGCTGGACCCGATCCTCATGGGCATCCCCCTCCAACTCCTCGCCTACCACACGGCGTTGTCCCTGGGCCGCGACATCGACAAGCCGCGCAACCTGGCGAAGTCGGTGACGGTGGAGTAGCGGCGCCCCCCGGGACGGGGCGCGGGCTGGTCTTTGCTTTCGGCTTGTCGCTTTCAGGGGCGCGGGGCTGTATCGATATTCGACTCCGCCGCGGGGCGCGACCAGCCCCCACCAACCCGCAGAGGCCGAACAAGAGGACGGACCCCCCGTGATGCCACCCATCACGGGGGGTCCGTTCATG
>NZ_JBHVDX010000353.1:0-6858 GCF_042802555.1 Streptomyces sp. NPDC057474
GTGGGTCAGCGGACCCGGCCGTACCAGACGTTCTTCGTCCACAGCTTCTGCAGCCGGACGACGTCACCCGTCTTCGGCGAGTGCCAGATCTTTCCCTTCCCCGCGTAGATACCGACGTGGTAGACGTTCGATCCCGAGTGGAAGAAGACGAGGTCACCGAGCGTGCGGCTGCTCGCGGAGATGTGCTTCGTCTTGTTGTACTGCTGCTGAGCAGTACGGGGCAGCTTCTTGCCCGCCTTCTTGAACGAGTAGAGCGTCAGCCCTGAGCAGTCGAACCTGCCCGGGCCCGTGGCGCCGTACTTGTAAGGGGAGCCCTTCTTGGAAGCCGCGACCTTGAGTGCCTTCGACGCCACGGTGGCGGCCTCGGCGTCGGATGCGACGCCCGGTACCACGATGCTGCCGCTCACTGCGGCGATGGTGAGAGCCGAGGCCGTACCGGCCCGGGTCAACAGCGACGGGACACGATTCAGCGCAGTCATGCGCAACCCTTCGTCAGCCGCCTGTGAAGGATGACCTGTCGGATTCGGGCTGGCGAAGTTGCCCGGCCGCTGACGCGGCTTCACCCCAAGGGCTGCTCGGCACGGTCATGGCTTGACCGTTCCGGCGACCCGTTGTGCTTGGGTCCTCCACTCCTGCCGGTGCACTTCTGTCGACCGGTCATCCGGGCGGCGGCAGGACTCGGCGTCCACCCGGATCGCCCCGCCGTTGTGGCGGGGGCTTGTCGTCAGGAAGGGATCTTGACGCACGAACGTCCGAAAATCCCAACGGAACCGTGGATTTGTGGTCTTACTCACCACTCGACCGTTCGGGTGGACAGAGCGATTTCGGGCGGTGTGTCCAAGTGGTCGAGGAGGCCCGCACCAGCACCGGAATGATGAATTCCGGCCATGTGCCAGGCGTATTGCGCAACTTCACAGGTCCTCACGACGTATAGGCCGATGGGTCGATCGCGGTAGGCCGTCCGGAGGGCGCGAAGCCCGGGTCGGACGCCCCGTCAGTAATACGGCGAGCGGCCCGGGATCGGTTCAGGCGGGCGAGTCCTCCGGCTCCGGCGGCAGCGCCACCCGGGCGGCCCGCCGCTCGCCGTCGAGCACGCGCAGGGCCCGCGCGAGCGTCGGGGCGTGCACTTCGTTCTCCCCGCGCTTGTGCATCAGTTCGAGCGCGGCGCGCAGAGCGGTCGCCTTCGCGACGAGCGCCTGCGCCGCACGCAACCCCCGGTACGTGTCGCCCGGGCGAGCCGGATTGATTCGGCCGAGCAGATCGACCACGTCCAGGTAACGGTCGATCAGCTCCCCCTCGGCGCGCGTGAGCGCGGGCAGCGGAGGCAGTTCGGGTGGGAGCATCCGCGCCTCACCTCGCGCCGGGGGGTGTGGGCGAGGTCTTGCGGCTCGGAATCACCCGGTCGGCCAGTCCGTACTCCACCGCCGCCTCGGCGTCGAGGAACTTGTCCCGCTCGATGTCGGCCTTGATCCGCTCCGGGCTCTGCCCCGTGTGCCGGACGAGCATCTCCTCCAGCTTCCGGCGGTCGCGCGTCAACTCCTCGGCCTGGATCGCCAGATCGCTCACCTGCCCCTCGATCCGGTCGGCCACCGCCGGCTGGTGGATCAGCACGCGCGCCCCCGGCAGCACGAACCGCTTGCCCGGTGTACCCGCCGCCAGCAGCACCGCGGCGGCGGACCCCGCCTGCCCCAGGCAGATGGTCTCCACGTCACAGGTGACGAACCGGATCGTGTCGTAGAGCGCAGTCATCGCGCTGAACGAGCCGCCCGGCGAGTTGATGTACAGCGAGATGTCGCGGTCCGGCGACTGGTACTCGAGGTGCATGAACTGCGCCATCACGTCGTTCGCCGACGTGTCGTCGATCTGCGTCCCGAGGAACACGATCCGTTCTTCCAACAATTTCGAGTACGGATCCATCGTTCGGTGGCCCGCACTGGTGCGCTCGGTGAACTCGGGCAGCACATGACGGGCCGACGGTCGGTTCGCGGGCATGGGGCACGCCTCCTCTGATCGACTTCTGTAAAAAATGTACAGGACGTACGCACTCTGGACGAGGGGATCGGCTGAAAGCGAAAATCCCCGCGGACGTGGCTCCGCGGGGATCTCGCGTGGGGTCGGGCTCGGCTGATCAGTTGTCAGTTGCGTGGTGCGGGGGCGGGGTCCGTAGAAGTTGATCGGCGGCAGTGACCTTCGCCATCCTGGTCTCCGGCATGCGGACCGCTCCGCTGCACCTGGTGCCTTCCGGAAAGTCCGCCGCCGTCTCGCTCTGTGCGCTCGCGCACCGGGGTGGCCGCCTGAGCCGTGCCGCTCGTCGCGAGCACCGCCCCTGCTGCCGCCGATCCCGAGTACCCGAGCAGCGAACGCCTGGAGCAGCCGGACATGGATCCCCCTCTGTCCGGTTGTCATGAACGCCGCCTGCGGAAGGTGAGCCCGATCGCACGAACGGACTGATCGCCGCGGGCCAGAATGGGATCTTCCACTCAGGGCGGTGCGCGGCGCCCGGTCTAAGCTGGACTCCATGGCCTACGAGATTCCGGTGACGCAAGCCAGGGCTGAACTCGCCGATCTGATCAACCGCGTGGTCTACGGCGGCGAGCGTGTCGTCGTGACGCGGCACGGGAAGCCCCTCGTCGCGCTGGTCTCCGCCGCCGACCTGGAGCAGCTCGAAGCCCTCCAGGAACCCGCGGACGAGCCGGTGGTCAGCGCCGTCTCCCGAGTCCGTGAGGCCGCACCGGTGCCGAGGGAACAGCGGCGGTTCGGCATCGCGGCGGAGCATGGCGGGACGAGCGCCTCCTAGGGGGCGGGCGGCTCGTAAGGGCCCGTACGCTGCTTTGCACTGCTGATCGGTAGTGACTTCCTGTGAGCGCGAGTGATACGGATCGGGTTTCAGACGGGTCGCACGAGCTGGTCTTTGCGGGATGCGGTGTGCCTGGCCCTTGTCACGCTTGGTGAACGAGAGTTCTGGGGGCGAATGGGTGACCTTTGCGGAGGGCGCACCGTCCTCGGCGCGCCGGGCGGGCAATAGCACCAAGGCCACGCATGACCAGTGGGCTCTGGCCAGGCGCGGGCAGGCAGCCCGTCCCCGTGATCGTGGTGGGCATCGAACCGGCCAGGCCCGACCGGAGACCCGGCGGTGTGAGGAAACCCGACCCCACCTACCCGGACCACGCACGGGATACGCGCCGCCGGGCCGTGGAGCGAAAGCGGGGGACCAGTGTGCCCAGCACCGTTCGGGGCGCGCGGATGAGCAGGAGTCCTGGTAACAGGACACACTCCCGCTCCCTGTTCAGGAACGGCTGCGGAGGAACACGACCGGCAGCCTGCCCAGGTCGATGCCTGTAGGCCGAACAGTGCGGCGAGTCCGGCCCGGCCACAGCGGCGGCCGCGCTCGCCCAGGGCTTCGCGGCCCAGTACGCGCGCTTCGGCGACGTACCGGTCCATGTGGTCGGAACTGGGCGTGAAGGCGCTGATGAGCATGGAGGACCCGGACGCCCGGAAGCGAGCGGCGCGACCCGCAAGGACGCGGGCCGACACGGATCCGATCACGGTCCGGTTAACGTCGCCGAAACGCCACCCAATTAGCCTGCGGCCACGCCACCAGCGAATTTGCCCGGTGGCGAGGCAACCGGACCCCGCACGGTCCGGAGCGAGGATGT
Source organism: Streptomyces sp. NPDC057474 (assembly GCF_042802555.1). Classification (NCBI taxonomy): domain Bacteria; kingdom Bacillati; phylum Actinomycetota; class Actinomycetes; order Kitasatosporales; family Streptomycetaceae; genus Streptomyces; species Streptomyces sp. NPDC057474. The sequence goes on from NZ_JBHVDX010000353.1 coordinate 3,657, forward strand.
GAGGTGGACGCCGTGCAACTGACCCCGCACGAGCAGGAGAGGCTGCTGATCCATGTGGCGGCCGACGTGGCGGAGAAGCGCCGGGCCCGCGGGCTGAAGCTGAACCACCCCGAGGCAGTCGCGCTCATCACCGCGCACATCCTCGAAGGCGCGCGGGACGGCCGCACGGTGGCCGAACTCATGGCGTCCGGGCGGCAGTTGCTCACCCGCGACGACGTCATGGAGGGCATCCCCGAGATGATCCACGACGTCCAGGTCGAGGCGACCTTCCCGGACGGCACCAAGCTCGTCACCGTCCACGACCCGATCGTCTGAGGGGGCCTCGATGATTCCCGGAGAGATCCTCTTCGCCGAGGACCCGATCGTCTACAACGAGGGCCGTGAGGTCACCCGGCTCACCGTCCTCAACGCCGCCGACCGGCCGGTCCAGGTCGGTTCCCACTACCACTTCGCCGAGGCCAACCCCGGCCTGGAGTTCGACCGCGCCGCCGCGCGCGGCAAGCGGCTGAACGTCGCCGCCGGCACCGCGGTGCGGTTCGAGCCGGGGATCCCCGTCGACGTGGAACTCGTTCCGCTCGCCGGCGCCCGTGTCGTGCCCGGTCTGCGCGGGGAGACCGGAGGTGCCCTCGATGCCTGAGATCTCGCGTGGCGCGTACGCGGACCTGTACGGCCCCACCACCGGTGACCGCATCCGGCTCGCCGACACCGATCTGCTCGTCGAGATCGAGGAGGACCGTTCCGGCGGGCCCGGACTCGCCGGTGACGAGGCCGTGTTCGGCGGCGGCAAGGTCATCCGCGAATCCATGGGCCAGGCGCGCGCTACGCGCGCAGAAGGCACCCCGGACACGGTCATCACCGGCGCGGTGATCATCGACCACTGGGGCATCGTCAAGGCCGACATAGGCATCCGCGACGGCCGGATCACCGGCATCGGCAAGGCCGGCAACCCCGACACCATGGACGGGATCCACCCCGACCTGGTCATCGGCCCCGAGACGGAGATCATCGCGGGCAACGGGCGGATCGTCACCGCCGGCGCCATCGACGCCCACGTCCACTTCATCTGCCCGCAGATCGCCGACGAGGCGCTGTCGTCCGGTGTCACGACGCTGGTCGGCGGCGGTACGGGACCGGCGGAGGGCTCGAAGGCCACGACCGTCACCCCCGGCCCCTGGCACCTCGCCCGGATGCTGGAGGCGATGGAGCAGTACCCGCTCAACATCGGCTTCCTTGGCAAGGGCAACACGGTCTCGCACGAGGCGATGCTGTCCCAGATCCGGGGCGGCGCCCTCGGTCTGAAGCTGCACGAGGACTGGGGGTCGACCCCGGCGGTGATCGACGCGTCCCTGACGGTCGCCGACCGGACGGGCATCCAGGTCGCCATCCACACGGACACGCTCAACGAGGCCGGGTTCGTCGGTGACACGCTCGCCGCGATCGCCGGACGCGGCATCCACGCGTACCACACCGAGGGCGCGGGCGGCGGGCACGCGCCCGACATCATGACCGTGGTGTCCGAGCCGCACATCCTGCCCAGCTCCACCAACCCGACCCGGCCCTACACCGTCAACACCGCCGAGGAACACCTCGACATGCTGATGGTCTGCCACCACCTCAACGCTGCCGTGCCGGAGGACCTCGCGTTCGCCGAGTCCCGCATCCGGCCGTCCACCATCGGGGCCGAGGACATACTGCACGACCTGGGCGCGATCTCGATCATCTCTTCGGACGCGCAGGCCATGGGCCGGGTCGGCGAGGTCATCCTGCGGACCTGGCAGACCGCGCATGTGATGAAGCGGCGGCGGGGTGCGTTGCCGGGTGACGGACGTGCGGACAATAGGCGGGTACGTCGATATGTCGCCAAGTACACGATCAACCCCGCCCTCGCGCAGGGACTCGCCCGCGAGATCGGGTCCGTCGAGACGGGCAAGCTCGCCGACCTCGTCGTGTGGGACCCCGCGTTCTTCGGCGTCAAGCCACAGCTCGTGATCAAGGGCGGGCAGATCGCGTACGCGCAGATGGGCGACGCGAACGCCTCCATCCCCACCCCGCAGCCGATCCTGCCGCGTCCCATGTTCGGGGCCATCGGGCGGGCGCCCGCCTCGAACTCGTTCAACTTCGTGGCGCCGCTCGCCGTCGAGGACGGTCTGCCGGAGCGGCTCTCGCTGGGGAAGCGGTTCGTCGCCATCGAGTCGACGCGTGGGGTCACCAAGGCCGACATGCGCGAGAACGACGCGCGGCCCGAGGTGCGCGTCGACCCCGACAGCTTCGCCGTGCACATCGACGGGGAGTTGGTGGAGGCGACGCCGGCCGCCGAACTGCCCATGGCGCAGCGGTACTTCCTCTTCTGATGGCCGAGGTGGGATGCGTGATGTCCGAGGCGCGATGCCTGATGTCGGGGGTCCGAGTTGTCTAGGGCAGCGCTTCTCGTCCTGGCCGACGGCCGGTTTCCCGCCGGAGGGCACGCGCACTCCGGCGGGGCCGAGGCGGCCGTCAAGGCCGGGCTGATCACCGGGGCGGAGGGGCTGGAGGCGTTCTGTCGGGGGCGGTTGCACACGGCGGGGTTGGTGTCGGCGGCGCTGGCCGCCGCGGCCGCGCTCGGGGTGGATCCGCTTGCCCTGGACGCCGCCGCCGATGCCCGGTCGCCGTCCCTCGCCCTGCGGGTCGCTTCGCGGAAGCTGGGGCGGCAGTTGATGCGGGCGGCGCGGGCGACCTGGCCGTCGGAGGAACTGGACGCTCTGGCGCGGGAGTTCCCCAAGGGGGCGCATCAGCCGGTCGTGTTGGGGGTGACGGCGAGGGCGGCCGGGCTGGGGCCGGACGATGCGGCGTACTGCTCCGCGTACGAGAGTGTGAGTGGGGCGGCCAGTGCGACGGTGCGGTTGCTGAGTCTTGATCCGTTCGATGCGACCGGGGTGTTGGCGCGGTTGGCTCCCGAGATGGATGTGGTGGTGGGGGCGGCGGTCGATGCGGCTCGGGGGGTGGGCGTCGAGGGGGTGGGGAGCTTGCCTGCGGCTTCCGCACCCTTGTTGGAGATCAGCGCGGAGGTGCATGCGGCTTGGCCTGTGCGGTTGTTCGCGTCCTGAGTTTCCTCGCCCCCGCCGCCCCTACCCGTCCCATCCCAGGGGCTGCGCCCCTTCGACCCCCGGCCGCGGGTCCGTCGTGGTTGTTCGCGCAGTCCCCGCGCCCCTAGAAAAAGCAGGGG
>NZ_JBHVDX010000354.1:0-6827 GCF_042802555.1 Streptomyces sp. NPDC057474
GGCAGTCTCGGCCTGTCCGTGGCGGGAGCCGAGTCCAACGTCGCCATCGGCCTCGCCCGGCTCGGACACCGGGTGCGCTGGGCCGGCCGGGTCGGTGCGGACGAACTCGGCGCGCTGGTCCTGCGCACGCGCGCCGAGGGCATCGACACCGAACACGTGATCACCGACGACACCGGCCGGCCCACGGGACTGCCGCTGACCGAACTCCGCCTGGGCACGCTCACGCGCGTCAGCTACTACCGCGCCGGTTCCGCCGTCACACCGGCCGACGTACTGCCCGCGTTGGCCTCCGGATCCCGCATCCTGCATCTGACCGGCATCACACCGGCGCTCGGTCTGTCGGCGGCATCACGGTGTGCCTCGAACGTCAACTACCGCTCCCGGCTGTGGACCGCTGACCGCGCACGCACCGTTCTACGGCCGATGCCGGCGCACACCGACCTGCTCGTCGCCTCCGAGGACGAGCTGCCGCTGGTGCTGGAACGGCCCGACGCAGGCGAATCCGAGGCCGTGCACGACATCCTGTCCGCAGGTGTCGACGAAGTGGTCGTCAAGCGGGGCGCACGCGGCGCGACCAGCTTCACCGCCGACGGGCCGACGGACTGCCCGGCCCGGCAGGTCGAGGCAGTCGACCAGAACCGCCGTGCTCAGGCGGAGTTGGGGCGGTGGTCCCGGGGCCGCGCGGCCGTGGGCCGGCCGCGCGGCGGTGAGACTCAGGCGGGCGAGCCGGTCACGGCACTTCCCGACTTGGTGACGTAGTACGTCGCCTTGGCACCGCTCCAGAAGTGGAAGGTGAGAGTCACCCGGGAGCCGTCCCTCAGTGAGGTGAAGAACTCGGCGGTCAGCTTGATGGAGTCGCCGGTGTAGGCCGAGAACGCGGTGTCCCACTGCTGGTACGAAGTCCAGCTCGCCGGGCCCGCGTTGCTCCCGTCGTCGTACCTGGCCTCCATGGTCGCGAGCATGTCGCCCCGGAACTGGGTCGGGACGGAGAGGCTGCTGGTGTTTCCCGAGGCGTTCGACAGGACCGGTCTGTCGTAGGTGATCACGTCGATCCGCCACGGGACACCCCGGGAGAACCTGGCCTCCAGCGTCGCGTTGACCCCGTACGCCCGGTCGCCGGCCAGCTCGGTCAGCGCGGCGGCCGTCAGTGTGAGCCGGTTGCCGGAGACGGTGTAGTCCCTGCCCTGCAGGAGATTGCGGGAGCCGTGCCGCAGTCCCTGGAAGTCGGTGCCGTTCGGGTTCAGCGTCAGGTCCTGGCTGGTGAGGGCGCCCGACTTCGGGAGGAACACCATGTCGCTGGAGGCGGTCCCTGAGCGGGTGGTCCAGCTCGACTTGATCTGGCCGAACAGCTCCGGGTCGCGCCACTGCAGGGTGTTGCGGTTCAGGAACTGACCGGCGTCCCACAGCATGGTGGTGAGGTTCCGCCGACGGGCGTAGTCGCCCAGGAACTCGAAGTACTTGCGCTGTTCGCCCCGCTGGATGATGCCGGGGCGGTTGTGGTCGTAGGCCAGCAGGGCGTACTCGCCTACGACGACGGGGATGCCGCGCGCGGTGAAGGTGTTGTACGCGCGGTCGAAGGTGGCGGTCAGGTCCTGCTCCGAGGTGGCGTCGAACCGGGTGTACCCGGCGATGTTCACGCTGAACGGCCACCAGCCGTAGAAGTGGACCGTCGTGGCCACCATGGGATCGCGCAGGTCCGCCAGCTCGGCGGCCAGCGCGTCGAGGCGGCCCTGGTCGGCGTTGGTGTACAGGGTGGGCAGCACGAGCAGACGGTTCGCGTTGCCGCCGCCGGACTCACGGACGATCCGGTGGAAGACCTTGTTGAGTTCTGCCAGCAGCCGGTAGTTCTCGTCGTCGCCGGACGTGTTGCCGAACGTGGGCTCGTTGATGCTCTCCAGCACCAGCCTGGGCGACCTGTCCCGGAACTCCGCCGCGATCTGCGTCCAGGTGGCGCGGTAGCGGGCGAGGACGGCGTCGTGGTCCGTGGAGAGGTTGTTCACCCACATCCAGGAGTCGTGGTGCATGTTGAGCAGCACGTACAGGTCCTCGTCCAGCGCCATGTCGACGACCTGGCGCACCTTCGCCATCCACGCCGCGTCGATCCTGTGATCGGGGGCGGCGCCCTGGTGGATACCCCAGGTGACGGGCAGGCGGATGCTCTTGAAGCCCTGCGACTTGACCTTCTGGAAGAGGGCCCGGGTCACCGGAGGGTTGCCCCAGGACGTCTCGTCGGGGATGGCGTCGTAGGTGTTGCCGAGATTCCATCCGGGCTGCATGGCCGCCACCGCGCTGCGGGCGGCCGGGGAACTGGCCGGGGGAACGGGCGGATCGGCGGCCCGCGCGGTGGCGGGCAGCAGAGGGAGCAGGACGAGCGCCAGGACGAGTGCCGTCAGTCTCCGTGGGGGGTGCGACGACCGGCGTCGTAGCGGAAGAAAGCTTGCGAGTCTTCTCGTCATCACGTGCACCTTCTGGTTGGGGGGTGTGCGACACGTGGGGTCGGCCGGAAGCCGACAGAGATACAACTCAGAGAAGGAAAGTTTCCCTCTTTGCGGCGGAGAAACTAACATGAGGTTGTGCCGGAGACCACAGGTGCGGCGGTAGGAGATGCCAGAATGAGCCGGGCACATCCAGACGACGGGCGGGCGACCTTGGCGGACTACGCGGCTCACGGGCCGGTGGACAGGAACGACGAGGGGGGCGATACGTCCCGGCCGGTCACGATCGCGTTCATCGCCGAGTCGGCGGGGGTCTCGGTCCCCACCGTGTCCAAGGTGATCAACGGCAAGTCCGGCGTCTCCGCCGATACACGCGCACGCGTCGAGGAACTGGTCAGCAGGTACGGCTACCGCAAGCCGACGGGTGCCCACCGGAACAACGTCGTGGAACTCGTGTTCCGCGAGCTCAAGCACATGTGGGCGGTCGAGATCATCCGAGGTGTCGAACGGGTGGCCCGCCAACACCGCGTGGGCGTCATGGTGTCCGAGTTCGGACTGCACGAAACGGACCCGCTCACCTGGGACGACACCGTCTCCCGGCGCCCGAACTGCGTCCTGTCCGTGGCCCAGCTCTCCGAGGCCGAGCGGGAGCAACTGAGGGCGAAGGGCATCCCGTTCGTCGTCGTCGACCCGGCCACGGAACTGCCGGACGACGTCCCGTTCGTGGGCGCCACCAACTGGTCCGGAGGCCGGGCCGCGACCCGCCACCTCACCGAACTCGGACACCGCCGCATCGCCATGATCGGCGGCCCGCAGGACCAGCTGTACTGCTGCGCCCGCCTGGACGGATACCGCTCCGCGATGCAGTCCGCAGGCCTGCCGGTCGAGCCGGAACTCGTCGTGCCCGCGCCACTCACCAGCGAGGACGGCTACGAGGCGGCGCGATCCCTGCTGGCGCTGCCCGAGCGCCCGACAGCGATCTTCACGACCAACGACCTGCAGGCGCTCGGTGTCTACCAGGCGGCACGCGAGGCCGGTCTGCGTATCCCCGACGACCTGAGTGTCGTCGGATTCGACGACCTGCCGGTCGTGGCGTGGGTGGACCCGCCCCTGACCACCGTTCACCAGCCCCTGACCGAGATGGCCGTGGCCGCGACCGAACTGGCACTCACGCTCGGCCGGGGCGAGGCCGCACCCCAGGCCGGCCTGGAGATCGCGACGACCCTGACGGTCCGGGCCAGCACAGCTCCCCCCAGGAGCTGACCCGCGAGGCCATTGACCGTCAGGACGGCCCGTGGCTAGCCTGCTCGGGAAACTATCCGTCGTTGGCTGAGAAACTTTCGTCACAGCGAAAGGACCCGATGAAGGTGTCGAGCGTGTCCGAGGCGGGGAACACCATCAGCAACCCGGTGATCCCCGGCTTCTACCCCGATCCGTCCATCTGCCGGGCGGGCGACGACTACTACATCGCGTGCTCCAGCTTCGAGTACTTCCCCGGCGTCCCCATCCTCCACAGCCGGGACCTGGTGCACTGGACCCAGATCGGCAACGCGCTCGACCGACCGAGCCAACTGCGTCTGCCGCTGGACACGGCTTCCTCCGGAGGGATCTACGCGCCCACCCTGCGCCACCACGACGGCCGCTTCTGGCTGATCGTCACGAACGTCAGCGGCGACGGCAATCTGCTGTTCACGGCCACCGACCCGGCCGGCCCCTGGTCCGAGCCGATCCGGTTGCCCGAGGTGCACGGCATCGACCCGGACATCGCCTGGGACGACGACGGCACCTGTTGGTGCACCACCGCCGGAGTCGGACAGATCCGCCTCGACCCCCACACCGGGGAGACGCTCGGCACGCGCCGGCAGCTGTGGTCCGGGGCGCCCGGCGCCAAGGCCCCCGAAGCACCACACCTCTACCGGATCGGCGACCACTGGTACCTGCTCATCGCCGAGGGCGGTACCGAGCGGGGCCACGGAGTCTCGATCGCCCGAGGCCGCACACCCACGGGCCCGTTCGAGCCCTGCCCGGCCAACCCGATCCTGACCCACCGCAGCACCGACCACCCCATCCAGAACACCGGCCACGCCGACCTGGTGCAGGGACCCGACGATTCGTGGTGGATGGTGCTGCTCGGCGTACGGCCGGGCGGCGGCACCCCCGGCTGGCACGTACTCGGCCGGGAGACCTACCTGGTGCCGGTCGAGTGGGTCGACGGCTGGCCCGTCGTCGGCGAACTGTCGCCCGTCATGCCCGCACCGCCCTGGCCCCTCCAGCCACCTGCCGTCGTGCCGGAACGCCGGGACGACTTCGACATGACCGAGTTGGCACCGTACTGGATCTCGTTGCGTCAGCGCCCCTCGGAGGACTGCACCACCAAGGAACGGCCCGGCTGGCTGACCCTGCGTGCGCGTGGCGGATCGCTCGACGACGCCGACGTGACGTTCGTGGGCCGGCGACAGCAACATCCGTCGTGCCGGGTGCGCACCCTGGTCGACGCGGCGGAAGGACAGGGCGGACTGGCTGTTCGCCTCGACGAGAGCCACCACTACTCCGTCGAGGTCACGTCCGGGCAGGTACAGGTCCGCGCCCGCATCGGCCCGTTGAACACCGTCGTGGCATCCCGGCCGGTGCCCCCGGGGCCCGTGGTGCTCCGCGTTGAGGTGGCTCCCGTGGAAACCGTGAACGACGCGCGTACCGGCCCCGACTTCGTCTCGCTCGGCTTCGAGGACCCGGACGGCACCTTCGTCGAACTCGCCTCGCTGGACGGCCGGTACCTGTCCACGGAGGTCGCCGGCGGCTTCACGGGCCGGGTCTTCGGCATGTTCGCCTCAGTCGGCTCAGTTCACTTCGACTGGTTCGACCACGAGTCGCTGGAGGGCTGAAGCGGCCGGTTCGGGCCGACTGTCATGCGGTCGCTGCCACCCCCAACCGCCGCTGGCGGCGCATGCGTTGCAGGTTCGGGTCGGGGACGGGTGCGGCCGCCACCAGGCGCCGGGTGTACTCGTGCTGCGGCCGGTCGCAGACGTCGACGCTTCCTCCCTCTTCCACGATGCGCCCGTGTTGCAGGACCAGGGTGCGGGCCGCGAACTCCTTGACGACGGCGAGGTCGTGCGTGATGAACAGGTACGCGCACCCGAGCGTGTCCTGAAGCTCGGACAGGAGGTCCAGCGCGGCCGCCTGGGTGGTGACGTCGAGGGCGCTGGTCGGCTCGTCGCAGATGATGAGCTTGGGCTTGCGGGCGACCGCACGGGCGATGAGGTCCGCGAGTCGGCGTGACGGCCCGGGCCGTCATGTTCCGAGCTCCCGCGGCGGAGGCCAGACCGACTCAAGTGGTCGGCACCGGCTGCGGCCGCCGGCGACCATCGCTGTTTTGACGTGCCCCTATGGGTACGTCCGCTGCCCCTTGTCCAGTCGTCACGGAAGACGGTCACCATGCCCCTCGACCCCTATCTCGCGGAGAGACTGCACCTCCTCGCGGGCATCACGTTCCCCGATCTCGCCGACCCGGACGCGCAGTTGCGGTTCGGCGAGTTCATGCGGGATCCGGCGGAATGGGCACAACCGGATGTCGTGGTCGAGGACGGCGAGATAGCCGGCCCTCATGGCCCGGTGCCGGTAAGGACGTACGCTCCGCGGCGCCCTGGTTCCACGGCCGTCCTGTGGGCGCACGGCGGCGGCTTCCTCGGCGGCGACCTCGACATGCCGGAGGCGCACGTCGTCGCGGCCGAACTGGCGGCACGGGCGGGGGCCGTGGTGGTCTCCGTCGACTACCGGCTGGCAGTCGGCGGCGTTCGCTACCCGGTGCCGCTGGACGACGTGTGCGCCGCGTGGCGGTGGCTCAGGACCGAACGGGCCGCCGACGCCGAGCTGGTGGCCCTCGGTGGGGCGAGCGCGGGCGCGGCGCTGGCCCTTGCCGCGGCCCTGCGGCACCGGGTGGAAGCACTGCGCCCGGCCGATCTCCTCCTGCTCGCCTACCCGTTCGCGCACTTCCCCGTCCCGGCCCTGGACAGCACGACGGCAGCCGAGATGGCGACCCTCCCGCCGACGATGCGGTTCACCACGGCGGACGTCGAGTTCATGGTGGAGAACTATGTCGGCCGGCTCACCGACCTCCCGCGCCACGCACTGCCGGGCGCGGCCCCGCTGAACGGTCTCCCGCCCGTTCACCTGCTGCTCTCCGAATACGACGACCTCCGGCCGTCGGCCGAGCTCCTGGCGCGGCAGTTGACCGCGTCCGAGGTCGAGGTCAGCACCTACCTGGCCGCCGGTATGCCGCACGGCCATCTCAACCGGACCCCGGCTCTCGCCGAGGTCGACCGGTCACTCGACTTCTTCGCCGACGCGCTGCGATAGTCCAAGGCCCATGGGAAGGCGGCCCGCTGCGTGTCAGGG
>NZ_JBHVDX010000355.1:0-6747 GCF_042802555.1 Streptomyces sp. NPDC057474
ATCCGGAACACCGGATGCGCCCCTCGCGCGTTCACGCCCGTCGGCCGCCGAAATCCGCTCAGCCGGCCAGGCAGGACGGGCCGAGCAGCACCTTCAGGTCGCCGAACAGGGCCGGATCCGGCTTCACCCGGTGCCGGTCGAGGCGTAGCACGGTCGTCTTGGTCGGGCCCTGGAGCCTGATCCTGACCTCGCTGTCGCCCTTGTGGTGGGTGAGGATCTCACCGAGCCGGCTGACCATCGGCGGGGTGACGCGGGTGGCCGGGATGGTGAGGATCACCGGTGCGTTGGTGCCCGCGTTCGACAGGTCGGGGACCTGCATCTCCATCGCGACCAGCCGCGGCACCTCCTCGCGCTTGTCGAGGCGGCCCTTCACGAACACGACCGCGTCCTCGACGAGTTGGGTCGAGACGAGCTGGTAGCTCGCCGGGAAGAACATGCACTCGATGGAACCGGCGAGGTCCTCCACCGTGGCGATGGCCCAGGCGTTGCCCTGCTTGGTCATCTTGCGCTGGAGGCCGGAGATGATGCCGCCGATGGTGACGACCGCGCCGTCCGCGTGCTCACCGCCGGTGAGCTGGGCGATGCCCGCGTCGGCCTTGTCGGAGAGCACGTGTTCCAGGCCGAAGAGGGGGTGGTCGGAGACATAGAGGCCGAGCATCTCCCGCTCCTGGGCGAGGAGATAGGTCTTCTCCCACTCGTCGGTGGTGAACTCGACGTCGAGTCCGAAGCCCGGCTCGCTGGTCTCCTCCTCGCCCATGCCGCCGAAGAGGTCGAACTGGCCCTCGGCCTCCTTGCGCTTGACCGCGACCACGTTGTCGATCATCGAGTCGAAGTGCGCGGTGAGGCCCTTGCGGGTGTGCCCCATCGTGTCGAACGCACCCGCCTTGATCAGCGACTCCGTGGTGCGCTTGTTGCAGGCGACCGCCTCGACCTTGTCGAGGTAGTCGGGGAAGGAGGCGTACTTCCCCTTGGCCTTGCGGCTGCGGATGATCGACTCGACCACGTTCGTACCGACGTTGCGCACGGCTTCGAGGCCGAAGAGGATGACGTCGTCGCCCTGGGCGGCGAAGTTGTGCTCCGACTCGTTGACGTTCGGCGGGAGCACCTTGATGCGCATGCGCCGGCACTCGTTGAGGTAGACCGCCGACTTGTCCTTGTCGTCCTTGACCGAGGTGAGCAGCGCGGCCATGTACTCGGCCGGGTAGTTCGCCTTGAGATAGCCGGTCCAGTAGGAGACGAGGCCGTACGCGGCCGAGTGGGCCTTGTTGAAGGCGTAGCCGGCGAAGGGGACCAGCACGTCCCACAGGGCCTGGATGGCCTCGTCGCTGTAGCCGTTCTTCTTGGCGCCGGCCTGGAAGATGGTGAAGTTCTTCGCCAGTTCCTCGGGCTTCTTCTTGCCCATCACGCGGCGGAGGATGTCGGCCTCGCCGAGCGAGTACCCGGCGATGATCTGGGCGGCCTTCTGCACCTGCTCCTGGTAGACGATCAGGCCGTAGGTGACCGCGAGGACCTCCTGGAGCGGCTCCTCCAGCTCCTTGTGGATCGGGGTGATCTCCTGGCGGCCGTTCTTGCGCTCCGCGTAGTTGATGTGTGAGTTCATGCCCATGGGGCCCGGCCGGTAGAGGGCCGAGACGGCGGAGATGTCCTCGAAGTTGTCGGGCTGCATCTGGCGGAGCAGCGAGCGCATGGGGCCGCCGTCGAACTGGAAGACGCCGAGGGTGTCACCGCGGCAGAGCAGTTCGAAGGTCGTGGGGTCGTCCAGCGGGAGGGCCAGCATCTCCAGGTCGATGCCCTTGTTGGCCTTCACCATCTTGATGGCGTCGTCCATGATCGTGAGGTTGCGCAGGCCCAGGAAGTCCATCTTCAGCAGGCCGAGCGACTCGCACTGCGGGTAGTCCCACTGGGTGATGGTCACGCCGTCGGTGTGCCGCACCCAGATCGGGGCGTGGTCGACGATGGGTTCGCTGGACATGATCACGCCGGCCGCGTGCACACCCATCTGCCGGACCAGGCCCTCGACGCCCTTGGCGGTGTCGATGACCTTCTTCACGTCCGGTTCGTTCTCGTACATCCCCCGGATCTCGCCCGCCTCGCTGTAGCGCGGGTGGGAGGGGTCGGTGATGCCGTTCAGGTCGATGCCCTTGCCGAGGACGTCGGCGGGCATCGCCTTGGTGAGCCGGTCGCCCATCGCGTACGGGTAGCCGAGCACGCGCGCGGAGTCCTTGATGGCGTTCTTCGCCTTGATCTTGCCGTACGTGCCGATCATGGCGACCTTGTCGGCGCCGTACTTCTCCGTCACGTACCTGATCACCTCGACGCGTCGGCGCTCGTCGAAGTCGATGTCGACATCGGGCATGGAGACGCGCTCGGGGTTGAGGAACCGCTCGAAGATCAGACCGTGCGGGATCGGGTCGAGGTCGGTGATGCCCATGGCGTACGCGACGATCGAACCGGCGGCGGAGCCACGGCCGGGGCCGACCGCGATGCCCTGCTTCTTGGCCCACATGATGAAGTCGGCCACGACGAGGAAGTATCCCGGGAACCCCATCTGGATGATGACGTCCATCTCGTACTCGGCCTGCTTCTGGCGGTCGTCGGGGACGCCGCCGGGGAAGCGGCGCTCCATGCCCCGGCGCACCTCCTCCTGGAACCAGGTGACCTCGGTGAAGCCGTCGGGGATGTCGAACTTCGGCATCAGGTTCTTGGCCTCGAACATGCCGGAGGTGTCGATCTGTTCGGCGACCAGCAGGGTGTTGGCGCAGCCCTCCTGCCAGGCGTCCGAGGAGTCGATGGCGTACATCTCGTCGGTGGACTTCAGGTAGTAGCCGGTGCCGTCGAACTTGAAGCGGTCCGGGTCGGAGACGTTCTTGCCGGTCTGGATGCACAGCAGGGCGTCGTGCGCGGCCGACTCGTGCGGGTACGTGTAGTGCGAGTCGTTGGTGACCAGCGGCGGGATGCCGAGCTTCTTGCCGACCCGGAGCAGGTCCTCGCGGACCCGGTGCTCGATGTCGATGCCGTGGTCCATCAGCTCCAGGAAGTAGCGGTCCTTGCCGAAGATGTCCTGGTACTCGGAGGCCGCCTTCACCGCCTCGTCGAACTGGCCGAGGCGCAGCCGGGTCTGGAGTTCGCCGGAGGGGCAGCCGGTGGAGGCGATGAGCCCCTCGGACCACTGGGAGATGGTCTCCTTGTCCATCCGGGGCCACTTCTGCAACCAGCCCTCGGCGTACGCGTCCGAGGAGAGCTTGAAGAGGTTGTGCAGGCCCGTCCTGTTCGCCGCCCAGATCGTTTTGTGCGTGTAACCGCCCGAACCGGACACGTCGTCCCGTTTCTGGTGCGGCTGGCCCCACTGGATCTTGCGCTTGTTGCGCCGGGACTCGGGGGCGACGTACGCCTCGATGCCGATGATCGGGGTGACGCCGGCCTTCTTCGCGGTGTGGAAGAAGTCGTAGGCCCCGTGGAGGTTGCCGTGGTCGGACATGGCGATGTGGGTCATGCCCATCTCGTTGCACGCGTTGAACATGTCCTTGAGCCGCGCGGCACCGTCCAGCAGCGAGTACTGGGTGTGGACGTGCAGGTGCGTGAACGGCGGCTTTGACACGGCTTCGGCCTCCAAGGGAAACAGACGTGAACGACTTCCCCACGGGCTGCGGACAGTCTGGGGGACAGCGTCGAAGTCTATGCCTCGGCACTGACACCGCGAGGGGTCTCCCCCGTACCTTCAAGGAGGAGTCGCGGGCACTCCCGCGTACCGTCGGACGTTCAGAAGTCGACCCACCCGTGATCCACCAGGAGGCACCCAGCGATGTCGGTTCCGCAGCTCAACGACGAGCGACGCGGCGAGGAGATCCTCGCCGTCTTCGACACCGCCTTCGGCCAGCTCCTGGCCGCCGACCCGGCCGCATTCCGCGTGAAGTTCCGGAAGATGGCGGCCTCGGCCTTCGCGTTCTACCGGGGCACGGCGTGCCTGTTCTACAAGGACCTGGACGACGAGAAGGCGTCCGGCCCGTACCTGGACGAGCGCACCTCGCGCGTGTGGATCCACGGCGACCTGCACGCGGAGAACTTCGGCACGTACATGGACTCCACGGGCCGCCTGATCTTCAATGTGAACGACTTCGACGAGGCGTACGTCGCCCCCTTCACCTGGGACCTGAAGCGCTTCGCCGCCTCCGTGGCGCTCGTCGGGTACGCGAAGGCGCTCAGCGACGAGCAGATCACGGAGCTGGTGGAGACCTACGCGGCCGCCTACCGCGAGCGGATCCACGCCATTGCGGCCGGCGCCAAGCGGGACGAGGTGCCTCCGTTCACGCTGGACACCGCCCAGGGCCCCCTGCTGGACGCGCTGCGCGACGCCCGCTCGCTGACCCGCTTCGGCCTCCTCGACTCGATGACGGAGATCCGTGACTTCGAGCGCCGCTTCGCGCCGGGCGGCGGCTCCATCGAGCTGGACGCGGCCACGCGATACAAGGTGCTGGCCGCCTTCGACGGCTATCTGGAGACGCTCCCGGAGTCCTCGCTGACCCGCCCGGACTCGTACCGGGTGAAGGACGTCGTCGGCCGCCGCGGCATCGGCATCGGCTCGGCGGGCCTGCCGTCGTACAACATCCTGTTGGAGGGGCAGAGCGACGCCCTGGAGAACGACGTCGTGATCTACATCAAGCAGGCCCAGACCCCGGCCGTCTCCCGGCACATCACCGACCAGCGGATCCGTGACTACTTCGAGCACGAGGGCCACCGCACGGTGATCTCCCAGCGGGCTCTGCAGGCGCACGCGGACCCGTGGCTCGGCTGGACCGAGCTGGACGGCGCCGGGCAGCTGGTCGCCGAGGTGTCGCCGTACGCGGTGGACCTGGACTGGAGCGACATCGACGACCCGGAGGAGATCGCGGCGGTCGTCGCCGACCTCGGCCGGGCCACGGCCACGATGCACGCGGCGGCGGACGACCTGACCGGGCAGTCCCTGGTGCCGTTCTCCACGGAGCGGGCCATCGACGCGGCGATCGCGGCCGACGAGGAGGGCTTCGCGCCGCTCCTGGTGGACTTCGCGCACGCGTACGGCGCACGCGCGCGTGCGGACCACCAGATCTTCGTCGACCTCTTCCGCAACGGCCGGATCCCCGGTCTGCGGAACCACTGAGACCCCCGAGAACCCCTCCCGCAGGCCACCGAGGAGAAATGAGGCATCGCCCACTCACAGGGCCCGTTTAACGCTCCCTTACGTGCGTGCGTGGGAGACTCTCCAACGCCATGGACATATCCGGGACCCCCTTCAGAGCCGTACGCGCGGCGCTGTTCACGGCGCTCGTCGTGACGCTCAGCACCGCGTCGCACGTGCTGCTGTCCAGGGTCCCGCTCCCGCTCACCACCGTCGCCGCGATCGCCGCCGCCGTCTTCCTCGTCGCCTACGCGCTGGCGGGCCGCGAGCGCGGCTTCGGGCGGATCGCCGGTGTGCTGATCCCGCTGGAGCTGACCGCCGACACGGTGTTCACCACGGGCCAGCACGCCTGTTACGGCGAGGCGGGCGGCCCCGTCACGGGTCCGCTGCGCCAGGTCGGGCTGGACATGCTGTGCGGCGGCGGCAGCGTCGGCGCGCCACTGGCGCGGGTCACCGGCGGCTCCGAGCGGGCGGCCGCGCTCCTGGCGGGCGCCGGTCCGGGCGCCGCCTGGCTGCTGCTCGCCGCGCACATCGGCGTGGGCCTCCTGGCCGCAGCCTGGCTGCGGCGCGGCGAGCGGGCGCTGGCCCAGCTGCTGGACGCCGCGGTCGCCGCCGGCTTCCGGCCGCTGCTGATCGCGGTCGCCACGGTCATGGTGCGGCCCCTCCGGGCGGAGCACCGGCCGACGTGCACCGCGCACCGTACGGCCACCGCCCGCACCCTTCTCCATACGCACTCCCTGGGACGGCGTGGACCGCCGTGCTCGGTCACCTTCGCGTGACCACCTCATGAGCACGAGCAGGTCCCCCACCGCACGTATCCGCGCACCACGTGTGCGCGTCCCACAGGGAGTTCACCCACATGAGCAAGCGGAACAGCAACGCGGCGAAGTCGGCGGCCCGTGAGCGGCTGCGCCTGGAGCGCGAGCGTCAGGCCAAGCGCGCCAAGGTCAGGCGGCAGGCGATCGTGGCGGGCTCGATCGTCGCGGTCCTCGCGATAGCCGGCGGCATCGGCTACGCGGTCGTCCAGAACAGCGAGCCCACCAAGTGGGAGGAGGCCGCCGACGCCACGGTGGTCGCCCCGGCCAACACCTCGGGCAAGAACGGCACCACCGTGCTGATCGGCGACTCCAAGTCCGACAACGTGGTCCACCTGTACGAGGACCCACGCTGCCCGGCCTGCGCCAGCTTCGAGCAGACCGTCGGCGAGACCGTCAACAAGGGCATGGCGGACGGCGACTACAAGCTCTCCTTCACGCTCGGCACCTTCCTCGACGGCAACCTCGGCGGCGAGGGCTCGAAGAACGCGCTGAGCGCGCTCGGCGCCGCCCTGAACGTCGGCCCCGAGGCCTTCCTCGACTACAAGACCGCGCTGTACTCGACCGAGTACCACCCGGAGGAGTCGACCGACGAGTTCGCCGAGGACAGCTATCTGATCAAGGTGGCGAACACGGTCGACGCGCTGAAGAACAACAAGAAGTTCCAGGACGCCGTCGAGAAGGCGCCCGCTGCCGCTACACGACCATCCAGAACTGGTCGAACAACGTCTACAACCTGGTCACCAAGCGCGCCGTGGCGTACGAGGGCGCGACCAT
>NZ_JBHVDX010000356.1:0-6746 GCF_042802555.1 Streptomyces sp. NPDC057474
GGATCCGGGGCGCCCGCCGTGTGTCGTGTGCTGTGGGTCAGACGGTGATCAGGGCCTCCAGCGGGGCCCCGGCCAGTGCGGACTCCAGGCGCTGCCGGCCCGCCAGGAAGGACAGCTCCATCAGCACCGCGACGCCGGCGACCTGGGCGCCCGTGCGGCGGATCAGCTGGAGGGAGGCCTCGGCGGTACCGCCGGTGGCGAGGACGTCGTCGATGACCATGACGCGGTCGCCCACGGCCAGGTCCTCGGCATGCACCTCGATCTCGGCGGAGCCGTACTCCAGGTCGTAGGCCTGGCTGAGCGTGGCTCCGGGGAGCTTGCCCGCCTTGCGTACGGGGATGAAGCCGACGCCCGCGCGGACGGCGGCCGGGGCGCCCAGGATGAAGCCCCGGGCCTCCAGGCCGACGATCTTCGTGGCGCCGTGCCGCACGGTCAGCTCCGCCAGCGCGTCCGTCAGCGCGGTGAACGCCGCCGGGTCGGCCAGCAGCGGGGTGATGTCCTTGAACATCACCCCCGGCTCCGGGTGGTCCGCGACGTCACGGATGCGGCTGAGCAACAGCGTCGTGACTTCTGCGAGCTCGGTCATCGCCGCTTGCCGCCCCGGCCGCGGCTGCGGCTCCCGGACTGGGCGCGCGGGCCGACCACCGCGGGGGTGGCGTCCGCCGACTCGTCGTCGTACGGCCCGTCGGCCTCCGGCTCCTCCTCGTGCTCGGCCTGGGCCCGCTTGGCGAGTACGCGCTTCTTGAGGGCCTTCAGCTGCGGCTCGCGCTCCTTGAGGTCGGCGACGAGCGGCGTGGCGATGAAGATCGACGAGTACGCACCGGCCGCGAGGCCGACGAACAGCGACAGCGAGATGTCGTTGAGCATGCCCGCGCCGAGGACACCGCCACCGATGAACAGCAGGCCGGCGACCGGCAGCAGCGCGACCACCGTGGTGTTGATCGACCGCACCAGGGTGCTGTTGATCGAACGGTTGGCGATCTCGGCGTACGTCCAGCGGTTCTGCTTGGTGATGTCCTTCGTCTGCTCCTTGAGGCTGTCGAAGACGACGACCGTGTCGTAGAGCGAATAACCGAGGATCGTGAGCAGACCGATCACCGTGCCCGGCGTCACCTCGAAGCCGACGAGGGCGTAGATGCCGATCGTGATGGTGATGTCGTGGATCAGGGCGACGAACGCGGCGATGGCCATGCGCAACTCGAACGCGATCGCCAGATAGATCACCACGAGGACCAGGAAGATCGCGAGGCCCTGCCAGGCCTTGGTGGCGATCTGCTCACCCCAACTGGGGCCGACCAGATCGGCGTTGATCGTGTCCGCGTCGACCTTGAAGTCCTTGGCGAGGTCCTGCTTGATCTGGTCGGACTTGTCCGTGTCCACACCGGAGATCTGGATGCGAAGGGTGTCGTTGCCCAGCTTCTGGACGATCGCGTCGTGGCCGGAGGCCTCCTCCGCGTACGTCTCGGCCTGGGTGACCGAGATGCTCGTCTTCTCCGTGGTGAAGACGGCGCCGCCCTGGAACTCGATGCCCATGGTCAGGCCGCGCACCGCCAGGCCGACGATGGCCGTGATGGTGATCAGGATCGAGACGCCGTACCAGATCTTGCGGTTGCCGACGAAGTCGTATCCGACCTCGCCGCGGTGGAGTCGGGCTCCGAGGTCACCGAGCTTCGACATCTCAGGCCTCCTTCGGGTCGGCGGGGGCGGCAGGACGGCGGGTACGGCGCAGCGGGGGCCGGGCACCCAGTCGCTTCGGGTCGAGGCCGGACCAGCTGTGGCCGTTCCCGAAGAACTTCGTGCGGGCCAGCAGCGTCAGGAGCGGCTTCGTGAAGAAGAAGACGACCACCACGTCGAGCACGGTCGTCAGGCCCAGCGTGAACGCGAAGCCCTGGACCTTGCTGACGGTGACGACGAACAGGACCGCCGCGGCGAGGAACGACACGAAGTCGGAGACCAGGATGGTGCGCCGGGCACGCGGCCAGGCCCGCTCGACGGCGGGGCGCAGCGTGCGGCCTTCGCGGATCTCGTCCCGGACGCGTTCGAAGTACACGATGAACGAGTCCGCTGTGATACCGATCGCGACGATGGCACCGCAGACCGCCGGAAGGTTCAGCGCGAAGCCGATGGTGGGGCCGAGCAGCGCCATGATCACGTAGGTCAGGGCCGCCGACATCAGCAGCGAGGCGAGGGCGATGAGCGCGAGGCCTCGGTAGTAGGCCACCAGGTAGACCACCACCAGGGCCAGGCCGATAGCACCGGCGATCAGGCCTGCCTCCAGCTGCTCGCCGCCGAGCGCGGCGGTCACCGTGTTGACGCTGGACTCCTTGAACGTCAGCGGGAGCGCGCCGTACGACAGCATGTTGCCGAGGTTCTGGGCCTCCTCCTGCGTGAAACTGCCGGAGATCTCGGCCTTGCCGCCGGTGACCGCCGCGCGCACGTAGGGGTGGGAGACGACCTCGTCGTCGAGGACGATCGCGAACTCGTTCTGCGGGGAGGTCTGGCTCGCCAGCTGGCCGGTGATGTCGGCGAACTTCTTCTCACCCTTGGAGTCGAAGTCCATGACGACCTGCCAGCCGGTGCCGTTCTGGGTGTCGAGCAGCGCCTCGGCCTTCTCGACCTCGGTGCCGTCGACCCCGACCGGGCCGAGCACGAACTTGCTCCAGCTGCCGTTGTCCTGGCCACAGGCCACGACGATGTCGGTGGTCTTGCCCTTGCCGGCCTGGGCGCGCTGCTTCGGGTCGTTGCAGTCGAGGGCCGTGAACTTGGCCTGGAGCGCCTGGGTCTCCGCGTCGACGCTCGCGCTCGCCGACGGCGAGGCGCTGTCGGAGGCCTTGGCGGACTCGGAGCCGCTGCCGGAGGGTGTGGGGTCGGCCTTCAGCGCGTCGGTGACCGCACGGCCCTGGGACGTGGTGGAGGACGACGGGCTGGCGGAGGCACCGGACTCGGGCGAGGTCGCCTCGTCCTTGCCGTCGGAGCTCGACGGGCTCGGCGAGCCGCTGCCACTGGCGCTGGTGCTCGGCGAGGCGCTCGGAGTCTCCGTCGCGCCGGAGCCGACCTGGCTCTGCAGAACCGGACGGAAGTACAGCTTCGCGGTGGTGCCGACCTGGTCCCTGGCCTCTTCGGAATCCGTGCCCTTGGGAATGTTGACAATGATGTTCTCATCGCCCTGGGTCTGGACCTCCGCCTCGGACACGCCCAGACCGTTGACACGGCGGTTCATGATCTCGACCGCGGTGTCCATGTTGGTCTTGTTGATCGCGTTGGGCTGGCCGGGCTCGTTGATCGCCGTCAGTGTGATGCTCGTACCACCGGCGAGGTCGATGCCGAGACGCGGAGTGGTGTGTCCGGAGGCGAACATTCCCCCGGTGAGCGCCACAAGGGCGATCAGGATGAGGGCCAGCGAGCGCCCAGGCTTGCTCTGGGCGCTCGCGCTCCGGCCCTTCTTCGGTGCTGCCACCTTCTCGTACTCCCTCTCGGGCCGCCGTGCGCGGGGTCAGCGCGGGGGCGGCCATGACTGGTGTCGGGAATCCGGGCGAAAACGGCACGTGCCCGGGGCGCGAACGGTTCTCGCTCGCACTCCCGGGACGTGACTACTTCGCGTCGGACTCGCCGTCGGTCTTCTTCGGCTCTGCTTCGACGACCTTGGTCTCGTCATCCTTCGCCTCGGCGCTCTCGTCGGTCGCGTCGTCGGACGCGTCCTTCTTGCCGAGGTCGATGGGCTTGTCGTCGGAAGCGGCGGAAGCGTCGTCGGAGGGCTCGTCGGTCTCGGTGAGGGAGGAGGCGTCGTCCGGGACTGCGTCGGACTTCAGGTCGTGCTCGATGCCGTGGACGATGCGGTTGTACTCGTCGTCGCTGAGGACGGCTCCGATGGCGTTCTTGGCGAACAGCAGCTCGACACCCGGCCCGGCGTCGAGGAGGAGCGTGTCCTCGCTGACCTCCTTGACGGTCGCGTACATGCCCCCGATCGTGCGGACGCCGGAACCGGGCTGCAACTGGTTCCGCATGTCGACGGCCTGCTGCTGCTTCTTCTTGGCCGATCGGGTCATCAGGATCATGGCCCCGATGAGCACGATGAACGGGAGGAGGGTCACGATACTCACGGGTCGGAACTTCCTTCACACGACCGCGATGGCGAGCGGCCTGACGTTGGGGGTATGTGTGCTGCCGACAAGGGCGGCATCGGCGGAGTCTAAGCGAGTCCACCGTGATGGAACAACGCACAGCATGTCACCGGGGTTCCATGCCGGGCGAGTACCGCGCCGTCACGAGAAGGTCACGCCCCGAACAGGTCCTGTTGTCCGTTTCCGCCGGTCGTACCGCGTGGCGGGGTGAGTCCGAGATGGGCCCAGGCGGCGGGCGTCGCCACCCGGCCGCGGGGGGTTCGGGCGAGCAGTCCCTCGCGGACGAGGAAGGGTTCGGCGACCTCCTCGACGGTCTCGCGCTCCTCCCCCACGGCCACGGCGAGCGTGGAGAGGCCGACCGGTCCGCCGCCGAAGAGCTTGAGCAGTGCTTCGAGGACGCCCCGGTCGAGGCGGTCGAGGCCGCGGGCGTCCACCTCGTAGACGGCGAGGGCGGCCGCGGCGATGTCGCGCGTGATGATGCCGTCCGCCTTGACCTGCGCGTAGTCCCGAACGCGGCGCAGCAGACGGTTGGCGATACGGGGCGTGCCGCGCGAACGGCCCGCGATCTCCGCGGCGCCGGCCACGTTGATCTCGACGTCGAGGAGGTGCGCGGAGCGGTGGATGACGCGCTCCAGTTCGGCGGGCTCGTAGAACTCCATGTGCGCGGTGAAGCCGAAGCGGTCGCGCAGCGGCGGCGGCAGCAGTCCCGCGCGCGTGGTGGCGCCGACCAGGGTGAAGGGCGGCAGTTCGAGGGGGATCGCCGTGGCGCCGGGGCCCTTGCCGACGATCACGTCGACGCGGAAGTCCTCCATCGCCATGTACAGCATCTCCTCGGCGGGCCGGGACATGCGGTGGATCTCGTCGAGGAAGAAAACCTCGCCCTCCTGGAGGGAGGAGAGGATCGCGGCCAGGTCGCCGGCGTGCTGGATGGCCGGACCGGAGGTGATGCGGATGGGGGCGCCCATCTCGGCCGCGATGATCATCGAGAGGGTGGTCTTGCCGAGGCCCGGGGCACCGGAGAGCAGGACGTGGTCGGCGGTGGCCCCCCGCGCGCGGGCGGCCCGCAGGACCAGGTCGAGCTGCTCGCGGACCTTCTCCTGACCGATGAACTCGTCCAGGTCCTTGGGGCGCAGGGCGGCCTCGACGGCCTGGTCCTCACCGTCGGCGACAGAGCCCACCAACCGCTCGGGGGCGGTGTCGTCGGTCGTGTCGTCCCAGTTCATTGCGTGTGCCTCGCGGTCGCGGTCGGATGGGCGGAGCTTCAATACGTAGGTCAGCGGGCTCTGTTGAGGGTCTGGAGCGCGGCCTTCAGCAACTGGCCCACCTGGGGCGTGCCTTCGGCGGCCTCAGCCTGGGGGGCGACGGCCGACACGGCCTCGTCGGCCTCGCGGGTCGCGTACCCGAGGCCGATCAAAGCGGCGTGCAACTGATCGCGCCAGCCCTGGGTGACCGGGGCACCGATCGCGGGGGCGCCGATCGGCTCGCCGAGGCGGTCCTTCAGTTCGAGCAGCAGCTTCTGGGCGCCCCTCTTGCCGATGCCGGGGACGGCGATCAGCGCTTTCTCGTCACCGGTGGCAACCGCTCGGCGCAGGGCGTCGGGAGTGTGCACGCCGAGCATCGCCTGGGCGAGGCGCGGGCCGACACCGCTCGCGGTCTGCAGCAGTTGGAAGACCTGGCGTTCGTCGTCGTCCACGAACCCGTACAGCGTCAGCGAGTCCTCCCGTACGACGAGGGAGGTGGCGAGCTTGGCCGGCTGACCGAGCCGCAGCGTGGACAGCGTGTTCGGCGTGCACTGCAGGGCCATGCCGACCCCACCCACCTCGACCACCGCTGTGTCGGGAGCGAGTGCGGCGACCGTGCCGCTGACGAAGGCGATCATGCCGTACGGCCTTTCAGTGCGTTCGATGCGCGCGATGGGTTCGGTGCGCGCGATGGGTTCGGTGCTTTGGCCGCGTGCAGGGCGACGGCCTGTTGGAGGCGGTTCTGGGCGGGGGCCCGCCAGATGTGGCAGATGGCGAGGGCGAGGGCGTCGGCCGCGTCCGCCGGCTTGGGGGGTGCGTCGAGCCGGAGGAGGCGGGTGACCATGGCGCCGACCTGGGCCTTGTCGGCGCGGCCGCTGCCGGTGACGGCGGCCTTGACCTCGCTGGGGGTGTGCAGGGCGACGGGAATGCCGCGGCGGGCGGCGCACAGCATGGCGACGGCGCTGGCTTGGGCGGTGCCCATGACCGTCCGTACGTTGTGCTGGCTGAACACCCGTTCCACGGCGACGCATTCGGGGCGGTGCTCGTCGAGCCACTCCTCGATGCCCTGCTCGATCGCGACGAGACGTGGCCCCAACTCGGCGTCCGCGGGCGTACGGACGACACCGACGCCGAGCATGGTGAGCGGCCGTCCGGCGACGCCTTCCACGACACCGACACCGCAACGGGTCAGTCCCGGGTCCACCCCCAGTACACGCAACGCGCCCCTCCCCTCTTCCCGGCTGAACCGCCGCCGCTCTCGCGGACCTGGCTGAGCACCGTCGGGGTCCTCAATTGATGGTTGCGGTCCGTGGACGGCGATCTTTGACTGCCGTCAGGCTATCCGCTGCCACCGACAACAGCGGCGGGCCGGTAGGACGTGTCC
>NZ_JBHVDX010000357.1:0-6714 GCF_042802555.1 Streptomyces sp. NPDC057474
GCCACGCTCCGTGGCCGACGGCTCTTTCCGGCACCTGAATGAAACGTTTAAACCCACCAACGTGTGATCGATCGGAGGTTCGGTATGCCCGACGTCCCGAGTGAGGCGTTGAGCCGTAGACAGGTGGTCGGCACCATGGCCGCCTCCGCGGCGGGTCTGGCCGCACCCGTCGTTCCCGGGCTGCCCGTGGCGGCGGCCCACGCCGACGAGGACGGCGGACGGGGAGCGAGGGTCACCGGGCTGGCCGTCGACGGCCGCGAGGACGGCCCGCTCGGCGTCGACGACCCCGCGCCGCGCCTGAGCTGGCGGGTGAGCGGAGCCGCCGCGGGATGGACGCAGGCCGCCTACCGCATCCGCGCGGCGCGCACCGAGAAGGACCTCGACCGGGGCCGTCTGCTGTGGGACAGCGGCAGGACCCGCTCCGCGGCCCAGACCGACATCGCGTGGCACGGCCCCGCGTTGTCCTCGCGCTACCGGGTGGTCTGGCAGGTGCGGGTGTGGAGCACCGACGGCGACGCGACACCGTGGAGCCGGCCCGGCACCTGGGAGATGGGGCTCCTGAAACGCTCCGACTGGGGCGAGGCCCAGTGGATCGAGTACCCGGGCCGCACCGTCGAACAGCCCCTGCCGGTGTTCGCCCGTGCCTTCCGGGTGGACGGCGGACAGGGAAAGGTCGTCAGGGCGCGGCTGTATCTCTCCGGCGTCGGACTGCACGAGGCCCGGCTCAACGAAGAGCCCGTCACCGACGAGGTGCTCGCCCCGGGCAATTCCAACTACCAGCTCTCCACCGAGTACCGGGCGTACGACGTCACCCGGCTCATCCGCTCCGGCGCCAACACCCTGGGCGTCGAACTCGGCCACGGCACGGCGCTGGTGACCCGGTCCGTCACGAACCCCACGACCGGCCGCACGGCCCCGTACAGCTGGTGGCAGAGCCAGTTCAAGGGCAGCGGCAGCCTTGTCGCGGACGCCGTCGCAGGGGCCACCACCGTCAAGGTGAGCAGCGTGGCCAACTTCCACGTCGGCGGCAGCGTCAACATCGACACCGGCGACGGCGGACGGCGTCTGGAGTCCCGGACCATCACCGCGATCGGCACCGCCGGCGCCGACGGCACCGGCATCACCTTCGAGCCCGGCCTCTCCTCCGCGCACGCCGACGGAGCCGCCGTCACCGGCTCCGGCAACTCCCTCGCCGGCACCGACCCGAGCGCGGGCGCCGCCGTCTCTCCGCGGCTGATCGCCCGGCTGGAACTCACGAGGGCCGACGGGACGGTCGAAACGGTCGTCAGCGACCGCACGTGGCGAACGGCCCTCGGCCCGACCGTCACCGCCAACTGGTACTCCGGTTCCGACCACGACGCCCGCCGCGAGCAGCCCGCCTGGACCGCCTCCGGCGCGGACCTCGGCGAAACGGCGAGGCGGCGGGACGGCACTCCAACGGGCTGGATCGACGCCGGTATCGCTCCGCCGCCGAACCTGACCACCGAACTGGTGTGGCGTGTGGCCGAGCCGCTCAAGGTCGTCGACAGGCTCCGCCCGGTCGCCGTCACCCAGCCGCGGCCCGGCGTATGGGTCTTCGACTTCGGGCAGAACTTCGCCGGCTGGCCCCTGCTGGAGCTCGACGGCCCGCTCCCGGCCGGTACGACGGTCAGGCTGTATCCCGCCGAGTCGTTGAACGCCGACGGCACCGTCAACCAGGCGTCGATCATGGGCGGCGGTGCCGCGCGCGGTACCCATGTGTTCGCCGCCTATACGACGTACGGCGACGAGCGGGGCGAGCGGTGGCATCCACGGTTCCACTACTTCGGGATGCAGTGGCTGCAGGTGACCGGCCTGCCCGACGGCTATGTACCGACCCGGGACACGGTGACCGGGCTCCAGATCCACGCGGACGTGCCGGCCGCAGGCTCCCTGCGCACCTCCGACGACCGGATCAACCGCGTTCACCGCATGGCCCGTTACTCGATCATGAGCAACGTCATGTCCACCTTCACGGACTGTCCCGGCCGGGAAAAGCTCGCTTACCCCGCCGACTACGTACAGCCCTTCGGATCCCTGCACCGCACGTTCGGATACGCGGCCTACCTGCGCACCATGCAGCGTCATCTGGTCGAGGGCCAGTCCCGGGCCGGTGCCGACATCGGCAACGTGGCGCTCAAGGCCCCGGTGTACGACTGGGGGTACACCGGCCGGTTCGGCGACGAGATCAACTGGGGCAACGGCATCATCCTGGTGCCGTGGCTGCTGTACGAGACGTACGGCGACACACAGACGATGAGCCGCTCCTACCCGCAGATGCAGGCGTTCCTGAACTACATCAGGACCAGGAAGGCCGGCACCGGCGCGGACGCCTACCTCGTGGACGCGGCCCTGGCCGACTGGATCGCCAGTGAGAACACCTCCGGCCGGATCACCGGCACCTGGGGCTACCACCAGATCGCCGACCGCATGGCCCGGATGGCGGCCCTGATCGGCCGTGACGCCGACGCGGCCGAGTACCGCAACCTCGCGGCCAACATCAAGGACGCGTTCAACGACGCCTTCTACAATGCGGCCCTCGGCCGGTACACCGCCGAGGGCGACCGGGGCTCCGCCGGAGCGACGCAGGCCGCGCAGGCCCTCGCGCTCGACGAGGGCCTGGTACCGGAGGCCGAACGCGGGAAGGTCCTCGACGCCCTCGTGGAACTGGTCCACGCCCACCGGCCGTTCGGGGGCGGGCCGCATCTCAGCGGCGGCACCATCGGCCTCGCCCCGATCGTCCGGGCCCTGCACGAGGGCGGCCACGACGATCTCCTGTGGGACGTCCTCCAGGAGGACACCCGCCCGAGCTACGGCCACTTCATGGCTCCCACCACAGCCAATCCCCAGGGCCTGACGACCGTTCCCGAGCAGTGGGACATGGGCAACTCCAAGAACCACATGATCCTGCTGCAGATCGAGGAGTGGTTCCACAGCGGCGTGGTGGGCATCCGCCAGGCGCGAGGCAAGGCCGGCTACCGCGAGCTGGTCATCGACCCTCGCCCGGTCGGCCGACTCACCCGTGCCGAGGGCAGCTATCGCACCCCGTACGGCGTGGTGTCCGCGCGGTGGACCCGTAAGAACGGCAGGTTCCGGCTCCGCGTGGAGCTCCCGCCGAACACCACGGCGGAGATCCGGATGCCCACCGGCGACCGTGCCACCCGTGTGGTCGGCTCAGGCCGGCACACGTTCACCACCCGCGATCTGTGACCGATCTTCCCCGATCGAAAGGACCTGAAGGCGTGAGCCACGAAGGGCGCAGTGCAGACGATGCCGACCGCGATGGCCGCGAGGGGATCGCACCTCGCGGCCATGGACCGGCGTTACGTCGCCGAACCATGCTCGCAGCGACAGCCGGCGCCATGTCGATAGGAGCCAGTGCCATGGCAGGTGGAACGAGTGCGGCGGCGGAGACATCACGCCGCCCGCACGACAGCCCCGTACGGGGGCTGACAGTGGAACACCGCACCGATCCCCTCGGTGTGGACGCCGACCGCCCGCGCTTCGGTTGGCGCACGCGGTCCGCCGGCAGGGGCTGGCGACAGGGGGAGTACCAGATCCTAGTCGCCAGCTCCCCGGGCAGGCTGACAGCCGCGCGTGCCGACGTCTGGAACAGCGGGCGTGTTCGCTCCTCGGACTCGGTGGCCGTCCGCTACGCGGGCAAGTCCCTGCGTGCCTCGACCCGTTACCACTGGACCGTCAGTGTCTGGGACGCCGACGGCCGTGCGGCCGGTACCGCGTCCCCCTCCGTCTTCGAGACCGGCCTGATGAGCACCGACGGTGTGGCCGGCTGGGACGGGGCGCGGTGGATCGGGATGAAGGGGAAAGCCCCCAACTCGGCCGGCGCCCCCATGCTGCGGAAGGAGGAGACCCTCAAAACCGGCAGCCGTCGGCAGGTGCGCGAGGCGCGGCTGTACATCTCGGCCCTCGGCGTGTACGAGGCCTACGTCAACGGACACCGGGTGACCGTCGAACAGGACGGCGTCCCCACGATCGAACTCCTGCCGCCGGGCTGGACGAACTACGACGCCCGGGTCAACTATATGACCTACGATGTCACCGACCTCGTGCCGCGCAGGCCCGACGTCACCCTCGCCGTCGTCCTGGGCAACGGCTGGTACAACGGCCGTGTCTCCGACGGCAGCACCTATTACGCGAAGGACGGCAACGCCCTCGCGGTCAAGGCGAAGCTGCTGATCCGGTACTCGGACGGGACGACGCAGACGGTCGTCACCGCTCCGGACGGCGGCTGGAAGGCCACCGACACCGGCCCTTACCGGGCCGACGACATCTATGACGGCCAGACGTACGACGCCCGCGAGGAACTGCCGGGCTGGACCTCGCACGGATTCGACGACGCCGCCTGGCCTGACGTGGAACGCGTCGCCTTCGAGGACAAGTACCCGGACGTGCGGTTGCTCGCCTACCCCGGGGAGACCGCGCGTTTCATCGACCGCTGGGACCGGCGGCCGCAGTCGATCACGCTCGCCACCGGTGTGACGGGACAGGAGGGCAGCCCCAACGGCAGAGGGCGCATCGTCGTGGACCCGGCCCGTACGGTGACCGATCCCGCGCAGGCGGCCTCCGCCTCGGTCACCATCGGCAGCGGCGAGACCGCCGTCTTCGACCTCGGTCAGAACATGGTCGGAGTGGCCCGCTACGGCGTGCGCGGCCCGGCCGGCGCCAAGGCCGAGTTCAGGTTCGGCGAGATGCTCAACGACGACAGCGCCGGCGCGGACGGCCCCGAGGGCTCCGTCTACCGGGCCAACCTCCGCAGCGCCAAGGCCACCAGCACGTACATCCTCAAGGGCGACCCGAAGGGGGAGACCCATCAGGACTCCCTGACCTTCTACGGATTCCGCTACGTGTCCGTCACGGCGTCGGAGACCGTCACGATCACCCGGCTGACGGGCAGGGTCGCCACCTCCGCCGTCCGCGAGACCGGGACCGTCACGACGAACGATCCGGACGTCAACAAGCTGGCGAGCAACATCCGCTGGGGCCAGCGCGGCAACTATCTCTGGGTGCCCACCGACTGCCCGCAGCGCGACGAACGCCTCGGCTGGACCGGCGACACCCAGGTCTTCGCCACGACCGGCCTCTACAACGTGGACGCCGGTGTCTTCCTCAGCCACTTCCAGGACACCGTCGTCGACTCCCAGACCATCTACGGAGCGGACAAGGCGCAGTACACCGGCGTCGCACCCGGCGGCCGCTACAACTTCCCCGGCGGTGGCAGCGGTTGGGCGGACTGCGGAGTCGTCCTCCCCTGGACCCTGTGGCAGATGACCGGCGACGCGACGGTCGTCGAGCACAACTGGTCGTCAATGGTCCGCTATCTGGACTGGATCCAGGAGCAGACCGGCGACACCTACGCCGGGCAGGGATCCCTCACCGGCGACTGGCTCGCCCCGCAGAAAACCAGCGCCCAGCTGATGAGCGACGTCTACTACGGCTACTCCGCCCAGTTGATGGCGCGGATGGCCCAGGCGATCGGCCGGTCCACGGAGGCCGAGGCGTACGAGCGGCTCTTCGGACGGATCAGGCAGGCGTTCGTCACCAAATACCTGGGCACTGACGGCGGCCGCGTCACTCTCAAGTCCGGTCTGGGCGAGGCCTCCCCGATCGAGCCGGGCGCCGATCCCAACCAGAAGACGGAGGACAACAGCCAGAGCGCGCTGCTGTGGGTCCTCAAGCTAGGCTTCTACGAGACCGAGGCGCAGCGCCGCACGCTCGTCGGACTCCTGGCGGACAACATCGGCAACGACGCGGCCTACAAGGAGGCGCACCCGGACAGTATCCGGGTCAGGTACGCCGAGAACACGCTGTCCGTCGGGTTCCTCGGCGTCAACGTCCTCGCCCCCGTCCTCACCGATGAGGGACGCGCTGACCTGGCGTACAAACTGCTGCACCAGGACGCGCTGCCGTCCTGGCTGTTCTCGGTGAAGAACGGCGCCACGACCGTGTGGGAACGCTGGAACTCCTACTCCGAGGACGCCGGGTTCGGCCCGGTCGGCATGAACTCCTTCAACCACTACGCCTACGGCGCGATCATGGAGTGGATGTACGCCTACATGGCAGGCATCGCCCGCGACCCGGACAGCCCCGGCTTCAAGCGCTTCCTCCTCCAGCCCCACCTCGATCCCACGGGGAAGATCACCCGGGTCTCGGGGGCGTACGAGTCGCCGTACGGCGAGATCCGAAGCGCGTGGGCGGTCGAGGAAGGGGGCCGGACCCTGGCGTACGAGGCGGTCGTGCCCGCGAACAGCGAGGCCACCCTGCGCCTCCCGGCCGTCTCGGCAGACTCGGTCCGCGAGGGTCGCACCCCGTTGGCGCGAGTGGACGGCGTGCGGTTCCTCGGTCACTCGGACGGGGTGTCCTCGTACCGCCTGCTTTCGGGCCGGTATCGACTGACCGCCGACCTGCGCTGACGCAGGAAGGCCCGGCACCACGGGTCCGCGGTGTCGGGCGCCAGGTCAGCGCGCTTCGCGGATGACGGCGACGCCACCCGGTGGGACGGTGGCGATGCCGTCGACAGGCGTGCCGGTGAGGAGTTCGACACCCTCGGCCGGCACGTCGGCTCCCTGGCCGGCGTGGTCAAGTGGTCGCGGGGAGGTCCGGAGAGGCCCGGCGCAGCACCTCGCGTTCGGCGGTGCACAGCGAGAGGAGTTCGTCGGAGCAGAAGCGGCGCCAGTC
>NZ_JBHVDX010000358.1:0-6692 GCF_042802555.1 Streptomyces sp. NPDC057474
GCTTGATTCCAGGCCGGCACGAAGCCGCGCTCAGGTGCCCAGCCGTCCCCGCGTACTTCTGTCACAGGCTCCGGCAGCCAAGTCTTCTCAGCCAACGAGCGGCGACACGCTCACTGCTATACCCGGAGTCCTCGGGCTCACCGATCCTACAAATGACCGGCGTGAACTCACGCCAGAACGGCAGGACGAGCTCAGCTGGGACAGACCTTAGAAGTGGTCGGGCAGCCAGGGTTCGTGGTCCGTAGTGCGGATCAGTGCGTTGAGTACTTTGTCGGACCTGGTGGTGACTCCCGCGAGGCGTGCTGCGGCTGCTGTCCGGTAGCCGCCGGCGTACCAGACGGCCAGCTGCCGCCGGGTGAGCCGGACTTCGCCACCGGTGGGCGTCTCGGTGATCTGTCCGGCGCCGCCCTTCACTTCGAGCAGATAGTGGTCCCAGGTCTCGCCGTTCTCGCTCGCGATGTCCACGGGTACGGCGATGTCGATGTCGTCCGGCCAGCCACGCAGCCGCACTGCTCCCTGGAGGTCGAGGATGCGGAGCATCCCCGGGTGCCACGCTTCTGCCGTCAGCCGGTACCGGTGGAGACGGTGCAGCAGCGCCGGGTACGGAGGGAGAGTGGAGCGCCGGAAGTGAATGACCGGGGCGCGGGTGTGATGGCCGGCGAGGAACGCCATCATCTCGCCGGCGGTTTCCTCGTCGGCGGCCCAGAAGTCGTGCACGGTCAGCTGCATGCCGTGCCGCTCGTGCCGTTTCATGGCGAAGGACAGCAGCCCTGTGGGGGATCGCTCGGGGCCGAACCGGTAGGTGGTCAGCTGCTGTTTGTCGTCGATCCAGGCCGGCCACCAGTCCGGGCGAAGGACGGGCCCGTTCCACTGCCGGGCCAGGCGGCGCTGCAGCTCGTCGGCTTCTATGGTCCGGCCGTGTTCGACGGGCATTCCTTTGCGGGTGAAGCTTCGTTTGAGGTCGTCGGTGGCGATGGACCATGCGAACACTGGGACGGGGGCTTCCCAGCCGAGTCGGCGGACGTGCCCGTTGGATGCTGTCCACAGGGTGGAGAGCACCGCGCCCTGGTCGCGCAGGTGGCGGAGCCGCTCGGCGAGCGTGTCGACGGCGAGGTGGGCGCCGCGTTCTTCGGGGGCGACGCATCCGGCGCTGAGCAGTGCGGAGGGCACGGGGGCTCCGCCGAAGAGCTGCGGGGCGAGGATGCCGAGGCCGCCGGCGATGACCCGCCCGTCCCGGAGGGCGACACGGATGTCGGCGTGCGGGCGCAGGCGGGTGATGTCGCGTACGGGATGGCCGTAGCTGCGGGTGGCGAGGGCGTCGTACTGCTGCCACAGCTCGTCGTCGGCCTCCACGATCTCGATCGCGTCAGGCATGGCGCCTCCCTCTTCTAGTAGTTGGTGCGGTCGCGGACGGCATCGGCGTCGACGGGGACGAAGAAGCTGCGGGTGAAGGTGATGACGGTCGTGCCGTCCTGGTTGTGGCCGGTCGTGCGGCAGGTGACGATCCCGGTGTCCGGGCGGCTTTCGGACAGGCGGCGGCCCGTGATCTCGGTCTGCGCGTAGAGGGTGTCGCCCGTGAAGACCGGGTGGGTGAAGCGGATGTCCTCGAAGCCGAGATTGGCGGTGGTGAGGCCGCTGGTGCTGCGTACGGTCATCCCGCCGACGATGTGGAGGGTGATGCTGCTGCACACCACGGGCCTGCCCCACTCGGTGTGGCCGCTGTAGTGGGCGTCGGTGTGGATCGGGGCGTCGTTGCCGCCGAGCGTGGTCATCAGGACGTTGTCGGCCTCGGTGACGGTGCGGCCGGGGCGGTGCTCGATGACCATGCCCTCGTGCAGTTCGTGGTAGCCGAGGCCGACGACTTCCCGGTAGCGGCCTTCGGCGATCCGCCGGTACCCGGCGGGCACGGGGTGGGGGTTCATGTGTTCACCTCGCGGCGGGCGCGGCCGTCGACGCGGGCCAGTAGGGTGCGGGCGGGCTTGACCATGGGCGGGCCGACCATCTGCCCGGCGACGCGGACGATGCGGCCGCCCGCCTCCTCGGCGGCCGCCACGGTGGCACGGGCGGCGGCGACCTCCTCCTCGGTCGGGGTGAACACGTTCGTGACGACGGGGAGCTGACGGGGGTGCACACAGCACTTCCCCGCGAACCCGAGGGCCCTGGCCCGCCCGGCTTCACTCCGCGGTCCGTCCGGGTCGTCCAGGTCGAAGTAGGGGGAGTCGATGGCCAGGATGCCTGCGGCGGCGGCGCTGGTGACGAGGGCGGACCGGGCGTGAAGCAGCGTCTCCCAGGCCTGGGAGCAGCCGGTGGCCGTCGCGTAGTCGGCCGTCCCGAACACCACTCCGGCGATGCGCCCGGCCCGCACGATCGACGGCAGCTCCTGCAGCGCGCCGGGGGTCTCGATCAGCGCGTACAGATGCGGCAGGTAGCCGGGGGTGTCGAGGGCCCCGGCGACGATCTCGAAATCGCGGGCGGATTCCACCTTGGGTATCAGTACGACGTCCGGCCGGCCCGGGTAGTCGGCGATGGCCGCCAGGTCGAGGATGCCGTCCCGGGTGGTGGGAGAGCTGATCCGCACCCCAAGGACGCTCCCGGTCACCGACGGGGTGGTGAAGAACGCGGCGGCGGCCTGGCGGGCGGCCTGTTTTTCCCCGGCGGGCACGGAGTCCTCCAGGTCGACCAGGGCGACATCCGCGCCGCAGCCGTGCGCGGCCGGGAAACGGGCCGGGGTGTGGCCGGGCGTGACGAACCAGACCCCGGCCGGGGCGGCGGGTGTCTGTGTCACCAGTTCGCTCCTTGCGTTGCCAGGCTGCGGGCCGCGTCCGGGATCACGTCTTCCTGCCCGGCGGTGACCCTGCGCCGGCCCAGCTCGACGAAGATGTCCCAGGGGTGCACGCCCTCTCGTTCGGCGGCGGCCAGCACGGGCTCCTGAACCCGGAGAACACCCCGGCCAGCCCGGATGCCAGACTCGTGGAGTCGATCGTCGGCGGGGCTGGCATCAGCGTCTTCTCGGCGAGGTCGGCGGCATCGGCCAGCCGCCGCAGGTCGATCCCGGTGGGGTGCCCGCAGCGCTCCAGCACGGCAACGAGGACTTCCAGCTGGGTGTTGCCCGCGCCCGCACCGAACCCCCGGGCGCAGGCGTCGATCGTGCGGGCCCCGGCCTTGATGGCTGCGATGGAGTTCGCCACGGCCATGCCGAGGTTGTTGTGCCCGTGGAAGGCCACCGGCACGTCCACCGCCGCGGTGATGGCGGTGATCCGGGCGGTGACGTCGCCGGGCAGGTAGTGACCGGCGCTGTCGAACACGCACACCGCCTGCGCCCCGTAGCCGGCCATCGCCGCGCACTGCTCGGCGAGTTCGCCGGGAGTGGCCATGTGGCTCATCAGCAGCACGCCCTGTGCCTCGGCGCCGAGTTCGCGGATGACGCCCAGGTGGCGTTCGGTGACGCTGGCCTCGGTGCAGTGCGCGGCGACGCGGACGACGTCGACGCCGTGGCGGACGGCGTTGCGCAGGTCGGCGGTGGTGGCCCAGCCGGGCAGCATGAGGGTGGCCAGCCTGCTTCTGGTGAGGGCCTCGCGGGCGGTGGCGAGCATCGCGTCGTCGCTGATCCTGCTGCAGCCGACCTGCACGGACGATGCTCCCAGGCCGTTGCCGTGGCCGACTTCGACCACGGGCACACCGGCTGCGTCGACCGCTGCGGCGTAGGCCCGGATCTGCTCGCGGTCCAGCTGGTGGCGCACGGCGTGCTGGCCGTCGCGCAGGGTGGGGTCATGCACGATCACCGGGGCTTGAGTCTGCTGGGTCATCGGCTGGACTCCTTGAGCGCGGGGGCCTTGGCGAGGGCGTGCTGCTCGGCGGCGTGGAGGGCGGCGGCGCTGATCACTTCGAGGTTCCCGGCGTGCACCGGCACACGGCTGCGGGTGACGGACACCTCCGCGATCACACGGACGGTGTCGCCGGTGACGGTGCACGAGGTCACCCGGTAGCCGGGCACGAAGACCCGCAGGTCCGCTGCGGCGGACTCCACGACATCGCCGACCAGGTCCTGCTCCATCCCGGGGGCGATCATCGTCACCGCGATGCGGAACGGCGGCGGCGGTGCGGCCGCGGATATGTTCAGCATCGCCTTGGCCGTGGCGGTGTGGGTGAACTGGCGGATGGCGCCCTGGGTCGTCTCCACGTACTCGTCGAGGTTGAGGCGACTGGCCCGGCCCACGCTGACGCTGGCGGCCGTGGCCACCATCTCCACATACTCGGGCCGGTAGTGCCGGGTCAGGGCGTGCAGGAGGGGGATCGCCGCCTGGCCGCCGCAGGAGACGAGGCTGATGTGCTGGTGCCGGGCGGCCTGGTCGCCGTTCACGGCCGGCACGATCAGCGCACCGGCGCTGGTCGGGGTGAGGTCGATGAGCGTCGCACCGGTCCCGGCGAGCCGGGCCCAGTGCTCCGGGTGCTCGAAGGCGTTGGTGGCGTCGAAGACGATGCCGAAGGTCTGCTCCGATCCCAGCAGCGCGGCGACGCCGCCCGCTGTGGTCACGCAGCCCAATTCGGCGGCCTGTGTCAGTCCTCGGCTGTTGGGGGTGCGGCCGACGACGAGCCCGCAGTTCAGGTTCGGGGAGTTCTGGATGCGCTCGACCAGGTCGAGGCCGAGTAAGCCAGAGCCCAGGACGGCCGTGTTCACGGTGGTCGGTGCCATGTGTGGTGCTCCTGGTGCGTATGGCGAGTCAGTCGACCCGCAGCTGGACGGCGGGGAGCCGGGTGGATGTGGCCCGGAAGTGTGTTCGGGGGGTGAGTTGGAGGCTTGCGTGGACCGAGCCGGCCAGGACGATGTCTCCGGCGCGCAGGGGCGTGCCCAGGACGGGCAGCCGATGCGTCAGCCAGACCAGGGCCTTCAGCGGGTCGCCGAGAACGTCGCCTCCCTCCCCGATCGCGACGACCTCCCCGTCCGCTTCCAGGCGGATCTTCTCTGCGGCCAGGTCCCAGGCCGGGTCGAAGGGGACGGCCGGGCCGGTGATGACGCCGGCGCAGGCGGCGTTGTCGGCGATGCTGTCGACGAGCGTGATGTCCCAGCTCGGGAAGACGGTGTCGAGGATCTCGAACGCGAGGAACGCCTCCGCTACGGCCGAACGGACGGTGTCGAGGTCCGAGGGCCCCGGCAGGTCGCGTCCGAGCCGGAAGGCGATCTCGGTTTCGATCCGGGGGTTCATGAAGTCGGCCGCCCGCAACAGGCCTCCGCCCGGCGCGACCATGCTCTGGGCTACGACCCCGGAGTCGGGCTCGCCGATGCCCATCTGTTCCTGCATGGCGGTCGAGGTCAGACCGATCTTGTGACCGGCGATCCGGTCCCCCGCCGCAGCCCGGGCCTCCATGTTGATCCGCTGGATGCGGTAGGCGTCCTGCACGGTCAGGCCCGGGAAGCGCTCGGACAGCAGCCGGACCGGGACACAGGTGCGGGCGGCGTTGGCGAGTTCCTTCGCCAGCTCGGCGAGAATCTCCTCGTCCATCTCGGAGCCGGGCAGTTGTCCGGCCGGATGCTTACGGGCGCCTGTGGGTCTGGCCGCCATCTGCTACCTCCGTACGTAGGCCTGACCGGTCGTGCCGGTTGCGGCGTGGCGGGCGGCGAGGACCGAGAGGAAGTCGGCGCTGCGGCCGCCGAGTCCAACCACGTCGGCGTCGGACCGGATGAATGCGATGCGGTCCAGCTCCGGGGTGCGGCCCTGGGCGCTCTCCCCGGCTACGAGCGCGGTGTACTGCTCGGTGAGCGTGGCGGCCGGGCAGGCGGGCGTACGGAAGTGGATGCCCACGTTGCCCTTGTCGCCGCGGGTCACCGTCCACAGCTCCAACTCCCCCGGCGGGACGTCCCGACCGACCTCCTCGGCCAGCTCCCGCGCGGCATGCCGACGCAGTTCTTCCAAGTCCAGGGAAGTGCCGCTCTCTTGGGGCGGTTCGATCGTCCCGCCGGGCAGCTGCCAGCGCCCGGGAGCGGCGGTGGATGACGCCATGCGCCCCACCAGCAGCCGGCCGTCGTCCGTGGGCTGCGCCACGGTCACGAACACCGACGGCGCTGTCACCGCGTGAACCGGGTCCAGCCGCAGGAGGTACAGGCGGTAGGTCGCCCGATACCAGGTCAGCAACAGGGTCTCCGGGTCCTTCCGCTCCAGGCCCGCACACACCACCGTCGGCCCGTCGAACAGTGACGGATTGGCCGCGACAGCCTCGTCCCACCTGCGCGTCATCGCCGCCGTCTGCTCACCGGTCAGCCGGGGCGGATCCGTCTCCGCCAGGAGCAGCCGGCGGACACCGGGGATCTCAACTGCGGAATTCTGCGGTTGGTTGGACAACGAAACCTCCTGGTGGATGAGCTGTTCGTGCACCCAGTACTGGTGTGATCCCGGCCGCGGGCCCCAGACCGTACCGGCCGTCACGGGCAGCGCGGCCCGGTGCCGGGCCGCGCGTGAAGAACTTGCCCAGCCAACCGACCCCTAGCACAGGTGATGCTAAGTAGCGAAATTTCAACTTTCATGATGGCGAGTGAGAGGAGGGGCGGTCGTGGCTGGCGGATCCTGCGACCAGCACAAGGCGCTGCGGATCACCTGTCCAGCTAGGGCCTGTGTGACGTTGTGATCAGCTGGCCTTCAGGAGGTCGTTGATCCAGATCATCGAGGCACGGAGGTGGAGGCCGGCGAGGTAGCTCT
>NZ_JBHVDX010000359.1:0-6601 GCF_042802555.1 Streptomyces sp. NPDC057474
GCGGCCCACGAGAGCCACCCGGCCGCCAGTACACCCCAGGCACCCCAGCCGAACGCGCCCACCATGGCGACGATCCGTAGCGGCTTGAGGGGCACCCGGAGCGCGACCGCGGTATCGGCTGCCGCTGTCACCAGCAGCACGGCCGTGACCGTCTCCACGCCCGCGTTCATCGCGAACGACCAGAGGAGGAGCGGGAGTTGAGCGGAGACCAGGGCGAGGGGGAGGGGCAGGCGGAGCGGGGTGCGGGTGATCGCCGGTCGGTTCTCCGCGTCCCCCGACGTCGACGGCACCAGCGCGCCGAGGCCCGGGCAGTACGCCGCCCAGGCCACCGCCAGCACCGCAGACGCGGCTGCCGCGTACCCCGTGCCGTCCGTGCCGGTGAACGCGACCTCGTGCAGGGCGTACGCGTCGAGGACCGTCAGGGCGAGGGCGAGGCCTGCCACTGCCTCGGCGGTCGAGCGCAGGCCGCGGCGAAGGAGTGGCACCGGGGTGCCGAGCGCGGCCACGGTCACCGCGCCGAGGACCAGGGCTCGGCCGACGATTCCCATATGTCCCCAGCTGACCAGCGTGAACGCGATCGCCGCGACGGTCAGCAGGACGCCGCCGAGCACCAGCAGCACGTTCTGGACGCTGGGCGCCGTCGCCTCGGGGCGCCGCCCGGGCGGCGCGGTGGGCGCGGGCGTCGGCGCGTAGAGGGCGTTGACCAGCCAGGCCCGCCGTGCCAGCAGGAAGGCGCGGCGGGCGTCGAGTTGCCGCAGCTCGGAGTCGAGGACCCGCAACTCCTCGGCAGGGGACGGAAAATGCGTCATGCCCCGGAGTGTGGTCCGCGTCACGCCGTACGGCATGAGTGCGGGTACTCAGGATGTACTCAGATCCCGCGCGGACGGCCCCTGTGCAGGCAGAATCCGACCATGGACTGGAGCCACTACCGCTTCCGCAGCCGCTGGAACCTGCCCGCGCCGCCCGCCGCCGTGTACGACGTGCTCCAGCGGGCCGACGACTACCCGCACTGGTGGCCGCAGGTCCGCGAGGTGATCCGGATCGACGACACCACCGGCACCATCCGGATCCGCTCGGTCCTGCCGTACGACCTCGCCTTCACCGCGCGGGAGGTACGGCGCGACGCGGCGGCCGGGATCCTGGAGATCGAGATGGCCGGCGACCTGGACGGCTGGGCCAGCTGGACACTCACCGCCGACGGGACCGGCACCCTCGCCGGCTACGACCAGGAAGTCGACGTCACCAAGCCCCTGCTGAGGCGGCTCGCCGTACCGGGACGGCCCGTGTTCCGCGCCAACCACGCGCTGATGATGCGGGCAGGACGACGGGGACTCCTCGCGTACCTCACGGCCCATGGGCAAGCGGTTTGAACCAGACCCGTCGGGACCTGTATTGTTCAGTCCGTTCCCGGGCGATTAGCTCAGTGGGAGAGCGCTTCGTTCACACCGAAGAGGTCACTGGTTCGAACCCAGTATCGCCCACCGGGTAAAGCCGGTCCGCATATGCGGACCGGCTTTTTCATGCCGCCGCCGGCAGTTCCGGACGCAGCGGCCATGCCGGGTCCACCGCCTCCTCCGTGCCGCTGCGCGCGAACCAGGCCTGCAGACCGCGGGCCTGCGCCGCGTGCCACACGGCCTGCAGCGTGTGCAGTTCGGCGGGGGAGAGGCGGGCGAGCCGCGGCGCGAAACGGCGCCCCACCGCGCGTACGACGTCCATCGCCGCCTGCGCGTCGGCCGCCGCGTCGTGCGCGCCGTCCAGGACGACCTCGTAGTGCGCGCACAGATCGGTGAGCGTGCGCCGACCCTTGCGGTAGCGGTCCAGATGTTTGTCCAGGACCCGCGGATCGACGACCCGCAACGGCGTCGTCTCGAACCAGTGGTCCAGCGACGAGGCGCGATGCCGCCGCAACTCACGGTCCAGCATGGTCAGATCGAACGGCGCGTTCATCACGACCAGCGGACGGCCGCGCACCGCCTGCTCGGCCAGCGCCCTGGCTATCTCCTCCATCACCGGCGCCGGCCAGCGGCCGTCGCGCTGCAACTGCTCGTCCGTCAGCCCGTGCACCGCCGTCGCCGCGGCGGGCACCGGCACGCCCGGGTTCACCAGCCACCGGGTCACCCGGGGACGGGTGCCGGCCGCGTCCTGGACGACGACTGCGGCCGACACGATCCGGTCGGTCTCGACGTCCACACCCGTGGTCTCCGTGTCGAACGCCGCCAAGGGCCCCTCGTACCAACACGTCATGTGTCCACAACTCCTCGTTCACCCACGGCAGCTGACGTCCCGTCTTCTGCCTGTTTGGTGATACCCGGGCTGTTTGCGCCGTACGCCGGAAGGAGACAACAGAAGTACGGGTCCATGCAGTTCAGAGGCTCGGCACGGGGAAGCATCTGCAGGGGAAGGCTGTTGGTCATGGCCATAGCGCAGCCCGAGCGGGGCGGGCTGCTGCCCGAGCACGCGGCATCGCTCCGCGGCTCCCTCGCCACCACCGCCTGCATGGAGACCCTGCAGGTGGGCTACCTGCACGCCGTGGCCGCCGCGGCCGGCTGCTCGCTCTCCCAGCCCTTTCCGGACAACGGCATCGACTGGCACGTCAGCCACGGCTCGCCCGGTCACACCGTCGACGACGAAGTCACCATCAAGGTGCAGCTCAAGGCCACCTACCAGCTCGCGCCGAACCCGCCGGGCCGGTTCTTCTCCTTCACCCTCGACAACCAGCACCTGGCGAAGCTCGCCCGCACCCCCGTCTCGGTGCACAAGATCCTGGTCGTGATGATCGTCCCCAGATCGCAGGAGCAGTGGCTGCGGGCCGGCCATGACCGGCTCGACCTGCGGCACTGCTGCTACTGGATCAACCTGGCCGGACATCCGATCACCGGTCGGCGCCGCACCACCGTGCGCATACCGACCTCGCGCATCTTCGACGACCGAGCGCTCTGCGAGATCATGACGCGGGTCGGAACGGGAGGCAGACCGTGACCCACGGCCCCATCGACGACGACGGCCCCGGCCCACGCCCTTACGACGAGGGACCCGGCCGGCGGCCCTACGACGACGCGTCCGGCCGACGCCCTCACCGTGAGGACACGTCAGGCCGACACCCCGGCGCCGAGGACAGGCCGGTGAGTCGTCGTCCCCGTGGCGAGGGCGGACCGACGCGTCGTCCCTACGGCGACGACGTATCCGTACGCCGTCCCATCGGCGAGCCCGTACGTCCGGTGCGGTCCCACCCCGTCGAGCCCACCTGGACCCAGCCGCCCGACCCCGCCCAGGTCGACCCCGCGGTCCTCGGCGCCCTGCTGCGCCGGCACGGCTGGCAGCGGCGCGGCGGAGCCGCCGGACGGTACGGCCGCTGGACCCCACCGGGACCGGCCGGGCGGGGCATGAGCCTGCTCGTACCCGAGAACCGGGCCTTCCCCGACAGCGACGACCTGCTCGGCGAAGCCCTCACGGCCCTGTCCCGGAGCGGCTCGCCCGCCGCGCGTGACGTGCTGGTCGCCCTCGCCGTGCCCAGCGACGAGATCCACTGGTGGCGGGACGTGCCGACCGGCCCGCTGGGCACCGCCTCCTGGGCCGTCGAGGACCAACTGCGCTCGGCCGCCCGCCAGATGCTCCTCGCGGCGGCGCTGGCCACCCGCGCGCGTGCCGGCTACTACGGCGCCCGGCACCGCCTGCCCGCCGCCGCCTCCCTCGACGGCGTCCTCGTCGGCGCCGCCCCCGGCGGCCGTAGCCTCACCGCCTTCGTCCCCGTGGCCACCGGCCGTCCCCTCGCCTTACGCCTCCACCAGGCCCTGTACGCCGCCCGCGAGGCCATCGACTACCAGCGCGCCACCGGCGGCATGGAGGCCTTCGACGGCGCCGTCGAGGCCGGGGTCAGCCACGAGCTGACCGAGGCTCTCGTCGCCCTCATCCGCGGCACCGAGGGCGCCCGCGTCGCCGTCGACTGGGCGCCCGCCGCCGGGGTCCCGGAGGGCGGTGCGACCCCGTCCGAGCCCGTCGAGTTCTCACCGGGCGACCTGTCCGTGCTGCGCGAGGCCGGGGCCCGCTATCTGCGTGAGGAACCGTCGATGCCGGTGAGGATCACCGGGGCCGTGGTGCGGATGCGCCGGTCGGCGGCGCGTGGCGAGGGCACGGTACGGCTGCGGGTCATCGCCGGCGCCGAGGTCCCGCACGTCCGTATGACCCTGGACGAGGAGTCGTACCGGATAGCGGGGCAGGCCCATCTCGTCGGACTGCCGGTCCGGGTGCACGGGAGGCTGGAGAGCCGGGGTGGGTTCCGGCGGCTCACGAACGCCGACGGGATCGCACCCGTGCAGGTCGACGAGGCGGAGCGGGACCGGCTGATGAAGTCGCTCCAGGAGACCGCGGAGATCACGGCCTTCTTCGAGGAGGCCTGCGGAGGGGACTGAGGTATCTGTTTCGCGAGGAGCACCCCGGGCTCGGTACGATCCTTCCCAATGGCCCAGGCCGCAGCAGACGACTGGGCCACCCCTTCAGGTAGGAGAAACCGGTGTCCGACGTCCGTGTGATCATCCAACGCGATTCCGAGCGGGACGAGCGCGTGGTGACGACGGGCACTACGGCCGCCGATCTCTTCGCCGGCGAGCGCACCGTCGTCGCCGCCCGCGTGGCCGGTGAGCTGAAGGATCTCGCGTACGAGGTGCGGGACGGCGAGACCGTCGAGGCCGTGCAGATCTCCTCCGAGGACGGCCTCAACATCCTGCGCCACTCCACGGCGCACGTCATGGCGCAGGCCGTGCAGGAGCTGTTCCCCGAGGCCAAGCTGGGCATCGGCCCGCCGGTCCGGGACGGCTTCTACTACGACTTCGACGTCGAGAAGCCGTTCACGCCCGAGGATCTCAAGGCCGTCGAGAAGAAGATGCAGGAGATCCAGAAGCGCGGCCAGCGCTTCTCGCGCCGCGTCGTCACCGACGAGGCCGCCCGCGAGGAGCTGGGACACGAGCCGTACAAGCTGGAGCTGATCGGCCTCAAGGGCTCGGCCTCCTCCGACGACGGCGCGGACGTCGAGGTTGGCGCCGGTGAGCTGACGATCTACGACAACGTGGACGCCAAGACCGGTGACCTGTGCTGGAAGGACCTCTGCCGGGGTCCCCACCTGCCCACCACCCGCAACATCCCGGCGTTCAAGCTGATGCGCAACGCCGCCGCGTACTGGCGCGGCAGCGAGAAGAACCCGATGCTCCAGCGCATCTACGGCACCGCCTGGCCCTCCAAGGAGGAGCTGAAGGCGCACCTCGACTTCCTCGCCGAGGCCGAGAAGCGTGACCACCGCAAGCTGGGCAACGAACTCGACCTGTTCTCCATCCCGGACGAGATCGGCTCCGGCCTCGCCGTCTTCCACCCCAAGGGCGGCATCATCCGCCGGGTCATGGAGGACTACTCGCGC
This sequence comes from Streptomyces sp. NPDC057474, assembly GCF_042802555.1. NCBI lineage: Bacteria > Bacillati > Actinomycetota > Actinomycetes > Kitasatosporales > Streptomycetaceae > Streptomyces > Streptomyces sp. NPDC057474. Next base: position 5,408 of record NZ_JBHVDX010000359.1, read on the forward strand.
CGCCGCCACGAGGAGGAGGGATACGAGTTCGTCTACACCCCGCACGCCACGAAGGGGAAGCTCTTCGAGGTCTCGGGCCACCTGGACTGGTACGCCGACGGCATGTACCCGCCCATGCAGCTCGACGAGGGCGTGGACTACTACCTCAAGCCCATGAACTGCCCGATGCACAACCTGATCTTCGACGCGCGCGGCCGCTCCTACCGTGAACTGCCGTTGCGCCTCTTCGAGTTCGGGACCGTGTACCGGTACGAGAAGTCCGGCGTCGTGCACGGCCTGACCCGTGCCCGCGGCTTCACCCAGGACGACGCGCACATCTACTGCACCCGCGAGCAGATGGCGGACGAGCTCGACAAGACGCTCACCTTCGTCCTGAACCTGCTGCGCGACTACGGCCTCACCGACTTCTACCTGGAGCTTTCCACGAAGGACCCGGAGAAGTTCGTCGGCTCGGACGAGGCGTGGGAAGAGGCCACCGAGACGCTGCGCCAGGTCGCCGAGAAGCAGGGCCTCCCGCTGGTCCCGGACCCGGGCGGCGCCGCGTTCTACGGTCCGAAGATCTCCGTTCAGGCGAAGGACGCTATCGGCCGTACCTGGCAGATGTCCACGGTCCAGCTCGACTTCAACCTGCCCGAGCGCTTCGACCTGGAGTACACCGGCCCGGACGGCTCCAAGCAGCGCCCGGTCATGATCCACCGCGCGCTCTTCGGCTCGATCGAGCGCTTCTTCGCAGTGCTCCTGGAGCACTACGCGGGGGCCTTCCCGGCATGGCTGGCGCCCGTCCAGGCGGTCGGCATCCCGATCGGTGACGCGCACGTGGAATACCTCCAGAAGTTCGCCGCCGAGGCGAAGAAGAAGGGGCTGCGCGTCGACGTCGACGCCTCCTCCGACCGTATGCAGAAGAAGATCCGCAACGCCCAGAAGTCGAAGGTGCCCTTCATGGTCATCGCCGGCGACGAGGACATGGCGGCCGGTGCCGTCTCCTTCCGCTACCGCGACGGCTCCCAGGAGAACGGCATCCCCGTCGAGGAGGCCATCGCGAAGATCGCGAAGGTCGTGGAGGACCGCGTCCAGATCTGACGCGTAGGGCATGACCTGAGTACGTGCGTGCGTACTCCGAGGCCCCCGGGGGTTCAGCTGACGCTGTTGGTTAATTCGGGGGCTCGCGTGACGTCGGCCTTCAAGACCCGGTTG
>NZ_JBHVDX010000360.1:0-6564 GCF_042802555.1 Streptomyces sp. NPDC057474
CCACCGCACGGAGCGGTGGCCGGCCTCATGTCCGCGTCCACCAGCGCGTCCACCAGGACGTGAGTCGCGCCACAGCGACCCCAGGTAACACGGGGTTCACATTCGAGCAACGACCGGGAAATCGCACGTTGACAGGCTGCCCGGCATCAGCGCGGCGTTTCAGTGCCGCAGCGCCGCAGCACCCGCACTTGCGCCTAGTGACCCACCCCCGAAGGATGTGGCCCGTGACCTTCAAGGCTGAGTACATCTGGATCGACGGCACCGAGCCGACGGCCAAGCTCCGATCCAAGACGAAGATTCTCGCCGACGACGCCAAGGGTGCCGAGCTTCCGATCTGGGGCTTCGACGGGTCCTCCACGAACCAGGCCGAGGGGCACTCCTCGGACCGTGTGCTCCAGCCGGTCTTCTCCTGCCCGGACCCGATCCGCGGCGGCGACGACATCCTCGTGCTCTGCGAGGTCCTCAACATCGACATGACGCCGCACGAGTCCAACACCCGTGCCGCGCTGCGCGAGGTCGCCGAAAAGTTCGCCGGCCAGGAGCCGATCTTCGGCATCGAGCAGGAGTACACGTTCTTCCAGGACGGCTCCCCGCTCGGCTTCCCCAAGGGCGGCTTCCCGGCCCCCCAGGGCGGCTACTACTGCGGTGTCGGCGCCGACGAGATCTTCGGCCGTGACATCGTCGAGGCCCACCTGGAGAACTGCCTGGAGGCCGGTCTCGCCATCTCCGGCATCAACGCCGAGGTCATGCCCGGCCAGTGGGAGTTCCAGGTCGGCCCGGTCTCTCCGCTGGAGGTCTCGGACCACCTGTGGGTGGCCCGCTGGCTGCTCTACCGCACCGCCGAGGACTACGACGTCGCCGCCACCCTCGACCCCAAGCCGGCCAAGGGTGACTGGAACGGCGCGGGCGCGCACACCAACTTCTCCACGAAGGCGATGCGCGAGGGCTACGACGCGATCATCACCGCGTGCGAGTCGCTGGGCGAGGGCTCGAAGCCGCTCGACCACGTCAAGCACTACGGCGCCGGCATCGACGACCGCCTGACCGGTCTGCACGAGACCGCCCCGTGGAACGAGTACTCCTACGGTGTCTCCAACCGTGGCGCCTCGGTCCGTATCCCGTGGCAGGTCGAGAAGGACGGCAAGGGCTACATCGAGGACCGCCGCCCGAACGCCAACGTCGACCCGTACGTCGTGACGCGGCTGATCGTCGACACCTGCTGCACCGCGCTCGACAAGGCCGGCCAGGTCTGATCCACCCGGGCTCCTCGGCCCGAGCTTCCGAGAGGGCGTCCACCGGTTCCGGTGGGCGCCCTCCGGCGTTGTCGGTGGGGCATGCCATGGTGGGGGCATGAAGATCCACGGGGGCGACCCGGCCCGCACGAACGGGCCCGTCGGCACGGACCAGTTGGCCATCAAGGTCGAGACGGAGAACTGGGAGAAGCACGCCCGGATCCCGGCGGACCGGCTGCGCGAGCTGGTGTGCCGGATCGGGGACCACGGCGACCGTTTCCTGGTCGTACAGCGGATACCGGACGTCCCGGACGTCTTCGTCCAGGTCTGGCACGAACGGGCCGACGACGGCACCGACGGCGAGTACCGACTGGAGCATCGGGAGGGCCGCGACCGGTTCTTCGGGGCGGTCCTCACCGACCCGGAGCGGGTCGCCGAGGCCATGACCGGCTGGGCGCGGCGGACGCCGGGCTGGGAGACCGGGATCGACTGGACCCCGCTCGACCACGACGCCCCCGAGGAGGTGCCCGAACTCCCGGACGACGTACGGGAGCAGGTCGAGGAGCGGGTGCGGGAGCTGCTGCGCTGCGGATACGACGACCGTGCGCGGCTGAGCGAGGCCGCCGAGGAGTTTCTGGTCGACGATGGGGGCCCTGCCCGCTCGAGCGAGGCCGAGAGTGGGGGAGAGCGGCCCGTCTCCCCCGCGCAGGCCCGGCAGCTCGTCGACCGGCTCTGGGTGGAGCGGCTCGCCGAGCAGGAGACCTGGGACGGGGTCACCGACCCCGAGCGGGTCACCCGCGCCTTCGAGGCGCTCGGGGCGGCGCACGGCATCACCGCCCGGGAGAACTTCACCTGCTGCCGCAACTGCGGTACGACCGAGATCGGCGCCGAAGGAGCGCCGGAGGCCCGCGGGTTCGTGTTCTTCCACACGCAGTGCACGGAGGGCGCCGCCGCTGGATACGGACTGACGCTGCTGTACGGCGGGTTCGACGGTGCCGCCGAGACCACGACGGCGGTCGGGCAGCAGGTCGTCGAGGCCCTCGCGGCGGAGGGACTGTCCACGGAGTGGGACGGCGATCCCGCCAAGGCCATCACCGTCACCCCGCTGGATTGGCGGAGACGCCTGGTCGGATGAGGTCACGACATACCCGCGTCACATCAAAGAAGCGTCCAAGCAGTGAGAGGAGGCTCCTGTAGCAGGCGCGTGTCTGCTTCAATGGAGCCATGGCCAGCTTCCAGAACCGACGCGCGACGGGTCGCCATGACCTCGAGCCCTTCTGGCCTTCCCGTCAGCACCACGACTTCGACCGGGTGTGTTGCCGCGCGATGAACGCGCCGGCCCTCTAAAGCCGTACACCCCGGCCTTCGGTCGGCGCGGAACGACGTACGTCCCTCGGCGGAACCGATCACGAACTCGGTCGCCGAGGTCTCCCGGACGAACCTCTCGCGCGAAAGAGCTGACCTCTCATGGCGAACACCCGTTCTCTCTCGACCGCCGCTCCGCTGACCGCCGCGTCGGGCTCCGCCCCCGTCGCCGTCCCCTCGCCCGGCGCCTCCCCCCGGCACCGGCTGCGTGCCGTGGGCCGGGACGAGGTCGTGGACATCACGGACTTCCTGCCGCCGGGCGCGACCTGGCTGCCCGCTCCCCAGCACACCCTGCCCACGCTGCCGGGCCGGCCGCCGATGATCGGCTACCTGGTGCTCGTGCCGGCGGACCAGCAGCCGCCGGTGCTGCCGTTCGCGGTCCCGGACGAGAGCCTGGTCGGCCACGCCGGTGCAGGCTCCGGTACAGCTTCCGGTTCTGTCGAGGTCGGGGACGAGCTGGTCCGCGTCGACACCGTGCAGCGCACCGCCGAGGTCGGCGGGCGTCCGCTCGACCTCACCTATCTGGAGTTCGAACTCCTCGCCCACCTGGTCGCGCATCCGAACCGGGTGCACACCCGCGACCAGTTGGTCACCACGGTGTGGGGCTACGGCCATGTGGGCGACGGGCGGACGGTCGACGTCCACATCGCCCGGCTGCGCCGCAAGCTCGGCGCGGAGTTCCGCCAGGCGATCCAGACGGTGCGGCGGGTCGGGTACAAGTACACGCCGCCGCTGGGCCGTTGACGGCCGACCCGCTCGCCCCGGTCCGGGGAATCCGCCGATGTCGGATCTCCTGAGAGCGGATCTCCTGAGAGCAGATTCCCGTTCCGTACCGGCCGCCCGGCGGGCAGAGTCGGCGGTATGAGACTTCTGATGCTGGGTGGTACGGAGTTCGTGGGCCGCGCCGTCGTGGAGTCGGCGCTGGCCCGCGGCTGGGAGGTGACCGTCTTCCACCGCGGACGGCACGAACCTCCGGCCGGGGTGCGGTCGTTGCTGGGCGACCGCACCGCACCGGACGGGCTCGCGGCGCTCGTCGACGCCTCCACCGTCGGCTCCACCGTCGGTTCTGCTTCCGGCGGGGGCGGGTGGGATCTCGTCGTCGACACCTGGTCGGCGGCGCCGCGAGCCGTTCGGGACACCGCCCGGCTGCTGTCCGGCGTGGCCAAACGGTATGTATACGTGTCGAGTTGCTCGGTGTACGCCTGGCCTCCGGCCGCCGGGTACAACGAGCGGGCACCCCTCGTGGAGGGCGCTTCGGCGGACGCCGACCAGACGGACTACGCCCGCGACAAGCGGGGCGGGGAGCTCGCCGCGGTCGAGGCGTTCGGCGCCGACCGCTCGCTCCTCGTGCGCTGCGGGCTGATCCTCGGGCCGTACGAGAACATCGGCCGGCTGCCCTGGTGGCTCACCCGAGTCGCCCGGGGCGGACCGGTCCTGGCACCCGGCCCCCGGGACCTCCCCCTCCAGTACGTCGACGTCCGCGATCTCGCCGCCTGGATTCTCGGCGCGGCGGAACGGGGGTTGAGCGGCGCCTACAACCTGGTCGGGCCCTCGGGCACGACCACCATGGGCGAACTGCTCGACGCGTGCGTGCGGGTGACCGGTGGTTCGGGCGAACTCCGGTGGACAGCATCGGAGTTGATCCTCGACGCCGGTATCGAGCCGTGGACGCAGCTGCCGGTGTGGGTTCCGGAGGGAAGCGACCTCCACGACGCGTTGCACCGGGCGGACGTGTCACGGGCCGTACGGGACGGGCTCCGCTGCCGGGGCGTGGAGGAGACCGTACGGGACACCTGGGAGTGGCTGACGGGGCTCGGCGGGGTCGCACCGCGACGACCGGACCGTCCGGCGGTGGGACTGGACGCGTCGGTGGAGGCGAAGGTGCTGGGCGCTTAGGGCCGGTCGTACGGACCACGCCTTGGGCCGCGGGGCTCGGCACGCACTCCCCGACTGCCTTGAAGGCGTGGGGGGAGTCCCAGCGGTCAGGCGCCGTAGCCCGAAGTCGGCATGATCCGAACAACAGGACCCAGCCGACAAATCGGCATGCGGGCGGCGGTTCTCGCGCATCTCGGCCAGGGCCGCCGAAACGCCCCCTTCACGGACCCCACCAGGGACCTTCACCGTGCACACGCCGTAGGGGATCAACAACTGCCGGTGTTTCATGGGGTGTTGAAACCAGTTTGTCCCACGAATCTCTCATCAGTTTCTGAGTCGCCTGAACACTCCTGGGGCTCCCCGCGTATTTGATGGAGCCGCTTCACTCCTGTCGGGCGCCTCGCTGCCCCGCAAGGAAGTCAGAGGAGTTCCATGGGACGCAACACACGCAAACGACGTTCGCCGCTGGCCGTTCGGGCCATAGCCGCATCCGCGGCGCTCGCGGTCGCGGGCGGCGGCCTGGTCTGGGCGAACTTCTACGCCTCAGCGGGCGAGTCGAAGTCCAAGCAGAACAGCACACTGGCCTCCGCTCAGGTGGCCACCATCGACTGCCCTGACGTCGGCCAGCAGCTGACGAGCGTGCCCCAGAAGGCGCGCAAGGGTGTCGCCAAGGAGCTGGCGCTGCTGGACCAGCAGATCACCGCGGCCTACAAGCGCCTCGCGGACACGCGCCAGGCCCAGGCAGGAGATGCCGGCTTCGTCAACAACGCCATTCTCGGCCCGCTCAAGTCCAAGCGAGTCGCCACCCTCGACCGGATCGGGATCAACATCCGGAACGCGGGCGGCAAGACTCCGCAGGGCATGGACCAGCTCGCCAACTGCCAGGGCGTCGCGGACCAGAACCAGACCAATGCCGGTGGCGGCCAGGGTCAGGGTCAGGGCAACAACAACGGCAACAACGGCAACGGCCAGAACCAGGGCGGCAACGGGAACGGCCAGAACCAGGGCGGCAACGGCAACGGCCAGGACCAGGGCGACAACGGCCAGGACCAGGGCGACAACGGCAACGGCCAGGACCAGGGCGGCAACGGCCAGGGCGGCAACGGCCCGGCGGCCGCCGACTTCGTCGACCTCACCACCGTCCAGCCGAACGGCGGCCCGCAGGGCGTGGGAGGCAACGGTCTCGCCGCGAACGGTGACGGCGGTTCGACCGGTACCTTCACCACGAGCTGCGGCACCAACGAGAACGAACTCCGTAACTCGGACAACGTGATCGTCGCCCCCGGTGTCAGCAACGGTGCCCAGCACCAGCACGACTACGTCGGCAACCAGAGCAACAACGCCTTCGCGAGCGACCAGGACCTGGCGAACGCGGACACCACCTGCCAGAACCAGGGCGACAAGTCGTCGTACTTCTGGCCGGTCATCCGTCTCCAGGACGGTTCGAACGACATCGACGCCAACGCCCCCGGCGGTGGCCAGGACGGCAACGTCGGCCAGATCGTCGAGCCCAGCCAGGCCGAGCTGAAGTTCGTCGGCAACAAGCAGGGCGATGTCGTCGCGATGCCGACCGCGCTGCGCATCATCACCGGTGACGCCAAGGCCTTCGTGAACGGCCTCAACAACGCCAACACGAACTGGAGCTGCACGGGTCTCGAGGACCGTGTGGTGACGGACAAGTACCCGATCTGCCCGCAGGGCAGCTCCGTGGTCCGGACGTCCTTCTTCCAGAGCTGCTGGGACGGACAGAACATCGACAGCGCCAACCACCGTACGCACGTCGACTTCGTCGAGCAGAACGGCAGCTGCTCCAACGGCTTCCAGGCCATCCCGCAGCTCCAGGTCCGCCTGGTCTACGACGTCCCGGCGCCGTCCATCCAGAACGGACAGCTGCAGAACGCCTACGCGATCGACTCCTTCCCGGACCAGCTGCACAAGGCGATCACCGACCACAACGACTTCATCAACTTCTTCGACCAGAACACGATGAACCAGGTGGTCGACTGCATCAACAGCGGCCAGGACTGCCAGTAGTCCTGAAGCAGTCACCCTGAAGCAGTGACGAGGAAGCCGGCGGTGGGATCTCCCACCG
>NZ_JBHVDX010000361.1:0-6544 GCF_042802555.1 Streptomyces sp. NPDC057474
CGTGTGTGCCGTCCCGGCCCCGCCGTTGTTCACCGCGCCACGCGGACGCGGTGCCCGAGGGTTGGCGGTGTGTCTGTCAGCTCCGGCGCGTTCACCCCAGCGGGTTTGGTGTCCGACCAGCCCGCCCCCCGTTCGAGCCCGGTAGCTGTGACGTCAGGTCCTCGACAAGTTCGACCAGGTCCGTCGGCCGGTCGGGCCCCCACCAGTCGCCGAGCAGTTCGGCGAAGGCGTCCTCGCGCGCCGCCGACAGCTTTGCCGCGGCCTCGCGCCCGGCATCGGTGAGGAGCAGGTCCATGCCCTCGCGTGTGGCCAGGTGCTGCTGCTCGATCTGCTGCAGGGCAGCCTGGATCACTGGCAGCGGCACTTGGCTGTACTCGGCGAGCCGCGTCGGCGACAGCGATCGTTCCGGTCGCAGCGCCCGCAACAGCAGCCAACTGGAGCGGGCAGCAGGTCGTATCCGGCCTTGGCGGTGATCTTCTCGTAGATGCCGCGCCGTCCCTCCCGTGCCCCGAGCACGGACAGGGCCCGCTGCACCTCCTCGCGGGAGGAGCGGTGCACGGGGTGGGCGCTGATTGTCTGCGCCAGGTCGGGCGCGGTGACCGAACCGCGCAGCCTGTCCTCCTTGAGCAGCCGGGCCAGCGCGAAGGCGAGCAGGACGATCGGGGCCGCGTACAGGAAAACGTCGGTGATCGAGGTGGCGTACGCGTGCAGCGCGGACGGGCGCAGCTCGGGCGGGAGTCCGGCGATGGCACGCGGGTCGGCTTCGAGCGCGACGGCCGTCTCCGGCGGCGCCGCGCTGGCAAAGGCGCCGCGCAGCTTCTCGTCGAGCCGGCCGGTGAAGACCGTGCCGAAGACGGCGACACCGAACGCGGAGCCGATCGACCGGAAGAACGTGACCCCCGAGGTGGCGACGCCCAGATCCTCGTACGACACCGCGTTCTGCACATGCTGAGCAACAGCGCACCGATGGAAACACGCACCCTGTGCCGGTGCCCCGCCGCCGACTGCAGGTCTGCCGCCCGTTCGCCCACGTCCTGGGCCATTGCCGCCTCCTGAAGTCGAATTCTTCGTGACCTTTCCGGCGCGGCATTACATCGGAATTCGCATATCTGTGCAGGGACGACCGGCGATAGCTACGCGGCAGGAAATGCACATCGCCGCATGAGGGGGAGGGATCCATCCCCTGGATAACTCGTACCGGGGAGGGAAAACTTCTCTTTACTTTCTCCTCGACAACGGGAAATTTATTGTCGAACGCAGAACTGCGCAGATGGATACGCAGACGGGCCGCGTGGAGTCGCTGTGGAGTCGCTTCGGGGGCGATGGCGAACGTCCGCCCTGTCGGGTCTCGGGCCGAAGGAAGCGAGTCACGGATGACCAGAGTCATACCCCCGGCGAGTGGTGCCGTCGGTTCTCCGGCAGTCACGGCACGGGCCGGAGCATTACTTCCCATTGCGCTGGTCGCCGCGTACTACGGCGCCTACATCGCGGTGATGTCCCCGCCCACGGTCAGCATGGCGCTGCGCGTGCGTGACGTGGTCGGCGAGGGCCAGCGGGTCTCCACGTTGAGCACGGTGTTGTCCGTCGGGGCCTTCGCCGCCGCGATCGCCTCCCCGCTCCTGGGCGCGCTGTCCGACCGCACCACCCTGCGCTTCGGGAAACGCCGGACCTGGCTGGTGATCGGCCCGCTCGTCGGACTCACCGGGCTGGCCTGCATCGGCCTCGGCGGCGCGGTATGGCTGCTGGTCGTGGGCTGGGTGCTGGCACAGGCGGGCTGGTCGGGCACGCTGATGGCGGCTCAGGCCGTGCTGACCGAGCGCATAGAACCCGGGATGCGGGGCCGGGTCAGCGGCCTGATGGGCCCGGCCATGCCCATCGGGATGGTCGCCGCGACCCTGCTGGTCAGTCTGTTGGACTTCAGCCCCGCACTGATGCTGCTCGTCCCCGGCCTGATCGGGTTGGCCGGTGCGGCGCTGCTCGTCGCCGTCGTCCCCGACTCACCCGCCGACAAGACCGCCCTCCCGCCCTTCGGCCCGCGCGAGTTCTTCTCCAGCTTCTACGTGAATCCGCGCCGCTACCCCGCCTACGCCTGGGCCTTCGCCAGCCGGTTCCTGATGTTCTCCGGTGTCTTCATCATCCTCACCTACCAGACGTACATCGTCTCGGACCGCATCGGATACGGCGGCGACAGCACCGCCGCCAAGGTCTTCCAGTCCACCTTGCTGCTCGGCGCCGGATCACTGGCGGCCTCGCTGCTGTTCGGCATACTCGACGACCGCACCGGACGCCTCAAACCGTGGCTGCGCCTGGCCGCCCTCGCGTCGGCGGCCGGACTGCTGGTCATGTGCGTCAACAGCTCCTTCGGTATCTTCCTGGCAGGCATGGTGCTCATCGGCGTCGCCCAGGGCGGCTACCTCTCCGTGGACCTGCCCATGGTCAGCCGCGTCCTGCCCGACCCCGAGCACGCCGCGCAGGAACTGGGCGTCTACAACCTGGCCCTCGTCATCCCTCAGATGCTCATCCCGCTGTACGGCTCGCTCATCGTCGGAGCCGACGACAACTATCCGCCGCTGTTCGTGGTCGGCGCCGTCTGCTCGGCCCTCGCCCTCGCCGCCCTCGCGGGCGTACGCGGCGTCAGGTGATCCGCGCAGGACATCCCGCCTCGTGACTCTCACGGACCCTCACGTTCACAGGAGCGACCATGCCCACCCAGACCCCCCGCGCGGATGCCCTCGTCCTCTTCGGCATCACCGGCGACCTCGCCAGGAAGATGCTGCTGCCCGCGTTGTACGACCTGACGCGCCAGGGCTTTCTCGACGTGCCCGTCATCGGTGTCGGCCGCAGCGACTGGGACGACGAACGGCTGCGCCGGCACGCCCGAGATGTCCTGAGCGCCGCTGAAGTCCCCCTGGACGAGGGCGTGTTCGACAAGTTCGCCGCGCTGCTGGGCTATGCCCGCGTCGACTACGACGACCCCGCGAGCTTCACCGCACTCGCCGGCCGGGTCCGGTCGCACGGCTTCCTGACGCACTGCGTCGCCCTGCCGCCGTCCACCTATCCCGTCATCGCCCAGCGGCTGGCAGAAGCCGGTCTGGCCGACAACGCCCGGCTCGTCGTCGAGAAGCCCTTCGGCCGCGACCTGCACTCCGCCCGCACCCTGCAGAGCGAACTGACCCGGCACTTTCCCGAGGAACGCCTGCGCCGTGTCGACCACTTCCTCGCCAAGGACGTCATCGAGGACCTGCTGACCTTCCGCTTCGCCAACACCGCCATCAACGCCGTCCTGGACCGCAGGTTCGTACGCAGCGTCCAGATCACCATGGCCGAGGACTTCGACGTGGCCGACCGCGGTGGCTTCTATGACGCGACCGGCTGCCTGCGCGACGTGGTCCAGAACCATCTGCTGCAGATGCTCGCCTACTTCGTCATGGACGCACCGCGCACCGGCTCGGCCGCCGATGTCCTCGACGAACGCATCCGTGCCCTCCGCGCCGTCCGTACCGTCCGGCCCGAGAACTACGTACGCGGCCAGTACGACGGCTACCTCGACGTCCAAGGCGTCAAGGAGGGATCGACCACCGACACCTACTGCGCCCTGCGCACCTGGGTGAACCTCGATCGCTGGGCCGGAGTCCCCTTCACCATCCGGGCGGGCAAGGCGATGGCCGCCACCGCCATCGAGATCGTCGTCGAACTGCACCGGCCCGTCGAGGGCTACTTCCACACCGCCGGCGCTCAGCAGGCGCCTGCGAACCTGCTGCGTTTCCGCATCAGCCCGCGCGCGGGCGTCACCTTCGATCTGCTCGCCCAGCACGAAGGAGAGGCCACCGAGGTCGACCGGACAGCCGCGACGGTCGACTTCGCCCACCTCACCGGAAGCAACTCCGTCGCCTACACCCACGTGCTGGCCGACGCGATCACCGGCGACCCGCGCCGCTTCACCACCATGGACATGGTCGAGGAGCTCTGGCGCATCGTCGGCCCCGTCCTCGACCTGCCCGGCACGCCCTACCGCTACGACGTCGGCAGCTGGGGCCCGGCGGAGGCCGACCACCTGGTCACCGACGGCCGCTGGCTGCCCCTGGAGCAGGCATAGCAGCCCGGCCCTGTGCCCGAAAGGCAGGACGAGCGCCACGAAAGCCTCCGCTGTCCCGCAGAAGAAATCCGCCTCACCCTGAAGATGCCGTCGACCCGCACTCACCAGGACACCCACCCATGGCTACCCCGGACACCCCCACGCCGCACATCGCGAGTGCCCCCGCCGCAGCGGACGGGAACAGAATGAGCCGCGGCCTGACTCTGCTGTTCGCGATCGCCGGCGGCACCGCGGTCGCCAACCTCTACTGGGCACAACCGCTGCTCGACTTCATCGGCCGCGACCTGCACGCCTCCACCTCGCTGGCGGGCTGGCTCGTGACAGCCACGCAGATCGGCTACGCGGCCGGAGCACTGCTGCTGGTGCCGCTCGGCGATGTCCTCGACCGGCGCCGGTTCATCCCCGGGTTGATGCTCTGCGCGGCCCTCGCTCTCATCGCCTGCGCACTCGCTCCGTCCATCGGCGCGCTCCTGGTCGCGGTCACTCTCCTGGGCCTGACCACGGTCAGCGGCCAGTTGCTCACCCCGCTCGCCGGTGACCTCGCCAACGACACCAACCGCGGGCAGGTGGTGGGGACGGTCGTCTCGGGGCTGCTCATCGGCATCCTCACCTCCCGCACCATCAGCGGACTCCTCGCGGATGCCGCCGGATGGCGCGCCATCTACTTCGTTGCCGCAGCGGTCTCCGTCGCCTTCGCGTTGCTTCTTCACCGCACGATCCCGCGGCTCGCCCCGAAGGCCCGCCTTCCCTACCCGCAGTTGCTGCTCTCGGTCTGGCAGGTGATCCGGCAGGAGCGGGCAGTGCGCTGGACCCTGTTCCTCGGCGCCACCGCCTTCGGCGTCTTCACCATGTTCTGGACCGCCCTGACCTTCCTGCTCAGCGCGCAGCCGTTCTCCTACTCGGTCTCCGTCATCGGCCTGTTCGGCCTCATCGGCCTGGCCGGGGCGCTGGCCGCCCAGCGTGCGGGGCGGCTCCACGACCGGGGCTGGTCCATGCCGGCGACCGGATGGGGATGGGCCGCCATCGTGGTCTCCTTCGTCGTCGCGGCCTTCGCCGGCCGTTCCGTAGCGGGGATCATCGTGGCCATCCTGCTGCTCGACATCGCCGTACAGGGCGTGAACATCCTCAACCAGACACGGCTGTTCGCGGTCGCGCCGCAGGCCCGAAGCCGCCTCAACACGGCCTTCGTCACCTGCAACTTCATCGGCGGCGCGGCCGGCTCCGCCGCCGCCTCCGTCCTGTGGTCCGCCGGCGGCTGGACCGCCGTCTCCCTGACCGGCGCCGGCCTCGGCTGCGTCGCACTCCTCGTGTGGGCCCTCGGCCGCCGCGGACCGCTTCTCAACAAGCGAAGCGCCTGAACGCCTGCCCCAGCACTCGCGGTTGTGGGCGACAGGCATCGAACCGCATGATTTTCCGCTGCTCAAGTTTGGAGCGTTTTAGGCATGACCACTGCACAGCACAAGATCGGCTCCGGTTTCGACGCCATGAGCACCGCCGACGACGTCCTCCAGGGCATCGACTTGAGCGGGAAGCTCGCGATCGTCACCGGCGGCTACTCGGGCATCGGCCTGGAGACCACCCGGGCGGGTGCCCGCGTCGTCGTCCCCGCGCGTCGGCCGGCGGATGCGCGGGAGGCGCTGGACGGGGTTCCCGGTGTCGAGGTGGACGAGCTGGACCTCGGCGATCTGGAGAGCGTGCACGGCTTCGCGGAGCGGTTTCTCGCCTCCGGCAGGCCCGTCGACTTCGTCATCGACAGCGCCGGGATCATGGCATGCCCAGAAACGCGCGTCGGGCCCGGCTGGGAGGCCCAGTTCGCGATCAACCACCTCGGCCACTTCGCCCTCGTCAACCGTCTGTGGCCGGCCCTCGAACGCGGCAGCGCACGTGTCGTCTCCGTCTCCTCCGGCGGCCACCACATGTCCGGCATTCGCTGGGACGACGTCCACTGGGAGCAGGGCTACGACAAGTGGCAGGCGTACGGGCAGGCCAAGACCGCGAACGTGCTCTTCGCCGTGCACCTGGACAGGCTCGCCAGGAACTCCGGCGTCCGCGCCTTCGCCCTCCATCCCGGCGTCATCATCACGCCGCTCCTGCGGCACGTGGCCGAGGAGGAGAAGGTGGAGTTCGGCTGGTTCGACGAGGACGGCACTCTGCTGAACCCCGACTTCTTCAAGAACGCGAGGCAGGGTGCTGCCACTCAGGTATGGGCGGCGACGTCACCCCAGCTGACCGGCCTGGGCGGCCTCTACCTGGAGGACTGCGACGTCGCCGAGCCCGCTCCCGCGGACGGTGACATGCGCGGTGTGAAGGACCGGGCGATCGACCCCGAGCAGGCGGCGCGCCTGTGGGAGCTGTCGGCGGAGCTGACGGGCGTGAACGCGTTCGCCGCGTAGTGCGTGTCCGGCTCGGAACTGATTTTTTCATGGCTGTGGCCGGACGTCGTACGAC
>NZ_JBHVDX010000362.1:0-6364 GCF_042802555.1 Streptomyces sp. NPDC057474
CACCGATCGGTGCCGTACCCGCCCGGGTGGCCTGAAACTGCCGGCCCGCCTCAGCCGGCGAGCAGTTCGTTCCTCAGGCGGTGGGCCAGCTCCTCCGGTGTCGCGAAGTCGAAGATCACCGACGCCGGCAGGGAAAGCCCGGTCGTGGACTCCAACGCGTTGCGCGCGGTCAACGCGGTCAGCGAGTCGAACCCGAGGTCGCGGATCCGTCCTGTGTCCGGGATCTGCCCGGCCGAGGCGAGTCCGAGCGCCGTCGCGAAGTGTCCGCGAACCAGGCGCAGGAGGGTCTCCTCCTGCTCGGCGCCGGTGAGGGCCGCCAGCCGGTGGCGCAGCCCGCCCGGATCGGCGACCGCGTCGCGCGCCGGACGCCGGACGACGCCACCCGCCAGGTCCCGCAGCAGCGCGGCCGTGGCGCCGAGCGGCCCCCGGACTCGCGGCGCGGACAGGTCGGGGCGGCCGGCGGTGAGCGCGGCCCGTCCGGTGGCGACGGCCGAGGCGAACAGGTCCGCCGCCTCGTCCGAGGCACCGGCGGGTCCGCGCACCGACACGGCCGCCACGCCGGCCCGCCGCAGGGCGCGGGCCCACACGTCGAACACCGCGGCCACGGCCGCGTCGACCAGACCCGCCGCGGCGGGTGCGGGTGTCGCGAACACCACGGAGGTGACGCCCCGTCCGGCCGCCGACCGGACCAGCTCCAGTGCCGGGCCGACCACGGGACGCAGCGCGGCGTCCACCTCGGCCCGTGTCCCGGTCGTCGCGCCGTCGGTGGGCACGGCCGCCGTGAACAGCACCGTCCGGGGGGCGCCGTCGAACAGGGCCCGCACCGCACCGGCGGGGTCCACCGGGTCCCAGCGCACCAGCTCCGCCGTGCCCGCGGACGCCGGCAGCCGGTCGGCGGCGTTCTTGGCGAACGGGCCCGTCAGCAGTGGTCCGTGTGTCCCCGGTCCGGCGCCGTGCCCGGTCCGTGCCAGGAACGCCTCGGCCGGGCCCTGTGTGTCGCTCCCGGCGAACAGTGCGGTGCGCCCGGGGGAAGACGTGTCCGGGGGACTCGCCGGGACACGGACCGCGCGCGGGGCGCGGACCTCCCCGCCACGGAGCATCAGCCGTGGTTCGCCGCAGGTCACGGCGTCCTCCACGTGCTGCCAGGAAGGCTCCACGGTGTCCGTCTCGACCAGCACGAAACGGCCCGGCGCCCGGTCCTGCGCGGCTCCGACCAGACCCCACACGGCAGCCGCGCCCACGTCCGGCGAACTGTCGTCGCCGACGGCGACCGCGCCCCGGGTGACGACGACCAGCAGGCTCCGCGCGAGCCGGGGATCGGCGAGGTGCCGTACCCATTCCAGGGCCTCGAAGACCGCCGCGCGCACCGCGTCGGCCGGGTCCGTGTCCCGCGGCCTCGAGGGACGGGCGGAGACGACCAGCACGTCCGGGACGAGAGCGCCCTCCTCGACCGCCCGTAGCAGCGACGGCAGGTCGGGCGGGGCCTCGCAGTGACGCCCCGCCGACAACAGGCCCGCACGGACACCGAGCGGATCGGGGCCGACGATCGCCCACCGGTCGGAGCGGTCCGCCCGCCGCGGCGGGTCGCACAGGGCCCAGGACTCCTCGAACAGGCCGTCCTGCTGGGCCGCCGACGACGCCCGCACGGCGTGCTTCTCCCACGGCGCGCACGTCACCGAACGAGCGGTCAGTACCGGATCCCCGGCACCGTCGGCCGCGGCCACGTCCCAGGTGCCGTCCGCCGATCGTCGCAGACTCACCCGCAGCACGGACGCGCCCACGGCGTACAGCGACACATCGCGCCAGCGCACCGCCATCACGTCCGCGGTGTCCTGCCGCGTGCCCTCCGCGGTCTGCCGCACGGCGCAGGCCAGCGCCGCGTCCAGCAGCGCAGGGTGCGGGGCGAACCGGTCCTGTGCCGTCGCCCGGTCCGGCAGTGCCACCTCCACGAAGACCTCGTCGCCGCGCCGCCACACCCCACGCGGCGTCCGCGCGGTGTCCGGTCGGCCGGCACCGGTGTCCCCGCCCGTCCGACGTGCGCCCCGCGGCGGCCACACCGCCCAGCGCATGTCCGGCTCCGGTTCGGCGGCGGGTGCCACCGACGCCACCGCGTGCCGGGTCCACGGGCGTCGTGCCGCGTCGCACGCGTCCCGGCGCCCGTACACCGTCACTTCTCGTACGCCGCGGGAGTCGGGGGCACCGACTCCCACCCTCAGCTGCACGCCCTCGTCCCGCGGCAGCACCAGCGGCTCGTTCGCGGTCAGCTCCAGCACCCGGGCGCAGCCCGCCCGGCCCGCCGCGTGCAGCACCAGGTCCAGCAGGACGGCCCCGGTGACCACCGCCGTGCCGTCGACGCGGCGCAGCAGCGAGGGGTCGGACCCGGCCACGGTGAGCCGGCCGGTGTATGCCACCTCGTCCCGTTCGGGTAGTTCGACCGCGGCGGACAGCAGGGGATGCCCGGCGTCCTCCAGCCCCAGATCGACGGCGCCGCGGTACCGGGCCGGTTCCCCGGCCGTCCGCCGTGAGGACCCGCGCCACAACAACCGGGCCGGTAGGTCGGCCAGCAGTCCGCGGGCGATCTCCCCGGCCGGGTCGCGAGGCACCTCGGCGATCTCGTGGATCTCGTCCGGCAGCTTGTACGGCGGCAACCGCCGCCGGCAGGCGGCCAGCACCGTCTCCACATCGATCCCGCCCGACTCCGGCACCACGTACGCCACCGACATCTCGCCGAGCGTCTCGTGCGGGGCGCCCGCCACGGCCGCGTCCGCGACCCCGGGCGCCTGGACCAGCGCCTGCTCGACCTCGCGGGGGTGAAGGTGCTCGCCCCCGCGGGTGATGAGTTCCGTGAGCCGGCCCGTGATCGTCAGGTGTCCGTCCGCGTCCTGCCGGCCGAGGTCACCCGTGCGGTACCAGCCCCCCGACAGCACGGCCGCGGTCTCCTCCGCCCGCCCGTGGTAGCCCAGCATCAGCCCCGGACCGGACACCCGGATCTCGCCCTCGGCGCCCCGCTCCACCTCCTCGCCGGTGCGCGCGTCCGTCAGGCGCAGCGTGAGCCCCGGCAGCGGCACCCCGCACGAGCCCGGCACGTGCGGGCCCTGCGGCAGGTTCGTGGCGATCGCTCCGCCGGTCTCCGCCGAGCCGTAACCGTCCAGCAACGCGACGCCGAAGGCGGACCGGAACGCCTCGTGCAGGGGCTGCGGGCACGACGACCCCGCGACCAGACACACCCGCGGCCGTGGCGGTCGCACCGCCCTGGACCTCGCCAGCTCGACCATCCGGCGGTACATCACCGGCGCGCCCACGAGGAAGGTGGCGTCCTCCTCCCGTAGCCGGTGCAGCACCTCCTCGGCGTCCGGGCCGTCGGTGAGGCAGGCCGTGGCGCCCACCGCGACGACGCCGACCACGCACACGAGGTGCGCCACGACGTGGGACAGCGGCATCGGGCACACCAGCCGGTCCTGCGGCGACATGCCCAGCAGGGGAGCGCCGAAGGCGGCCGTCGTCCACAGCGACGTCCGCTGGGTGGACACGACTCCCCTGGGGCGTCCGGTCGTTCCGGACGGGTACAGCAACCAGGCCGGCTCGTCGAGCCCCAGGTCGTCCCGGGGCGGATCACGCAGCGACCACGTCGACGCCAGTTCCTCCCAGCGCGGCAGCTCGGCGTCGGCGGCCGCCGCGAACCCCGGCTCGGAGTCCTCCCCGACCAGGATCACCGTGATCCCGGGCCGGTCCGCGAGCACCTGGCGCATCTGTGGCAGCCGTGCCGCATCCGTGATCACCACCCGGGCCGCGCAGTCGTCCAGCACCCGCGCGAGTTCCGTGCCGGCCGACCGCGGGTCCAGCGGTACACCGACGGCACTGGCCCGGGTGACGGCGAGACAGCTCTCCACCGCTTCCACCCGGTTCGGCAGGCAGATCACCGCCGACGCGCCCCGCGCGAGCCCGAGGCCCACCAGATGACCGGCGACCCGCGCGGTACGCCGGTCCAACTCGGCCCAGTTCACCGAGCGGCGGGCGTCCTTGAACGCGGTCCGCTCCGGCTGCCGGGCGGCGTGTTCGGCGAGCAGTTCGTGCAGCGGGCGGATCAGCTCTGCCCGGAACGCCGCGTCCGCGGTCACGAGATCCCCTCACACACCCATCGCGCGGTAGCGACGCACGGCCAGCGCGCGTCCCGCCACCGCGATCAGCACGGACCAGGCCAACGACACCAGCACCGGATGCTGCGCCGGCCAGGCGCCCGTGGCCGAGAGTCCCGGGTTTCCGAACAGCTCGCGTGCCGCTTGCACCGTCGCGCTCAGCGGGTTCCACTCCGCGGCCCAGCGCAGCACCGTCGGGAGCGTCGAGGGCGCCACGAAGGCGTTCGACAGGAATGTCATCGGGAACAGCCACAGGAAGTTGCTGCTGGCCGCGGCCTCCGGGGCGCGCACCGTCAGCCCGATGACGACGCCCACCCACGACAGCGCGTATCCCATGAGCAGGAGCAGGGCGAAGGCCGCGGCGGCCCGCAGCACCCCGTGGTGGATGCGCCAGCCGACCAGCAGCGCGCAGAGGATCATCACGGCGACCATGGCGACGTTCTGCACGAGGTCCGCGAGGGTGCGGCCGGTGAGCAGCGCGCCGCGCGCCATGGGAAGGGACCGGAACCGGTCCACCATGCCGCTCTGCACGTCGTTGGCAATGCTGATGCTGCTGTTGCCGGCCGTGGAGAAGGCGATGGTCTGTGCGAAGAAGCCCGGCATCATGAACTCGCGGTAAGCCGCCGGACCGTCCTCTCCGGGCAGGGCGAAGGACCCCGCGAAGATGTATGCGAAGAGCAGCACGAACACGATGGGCTGCACCAGGCTGAGGACGAGCACCTCGGGTATCCGCAGCGTCCGGATCACGTTGCGCCGCGTCACGACCAGTACGTCACGCACGGACTTGACGGCCGTGCCCGGCTTCAGCTCGGGTACGGGCGGCGCCGTTGCCGACACTGTCATCACTCCTTCTCGCTCGGCGCGCCGGCGACGAGCGCCGCGCGCCTGGTGTCCCGACGGGTGTCCTCGGTGAGGGCGAGGAAGACCTCGTCCAGCGTGGGACGGCGCAGCGCGATGTCGGTGATCTCGATCCCGTCGGCGTCCAGCGCGGCGACGGCCTCCGTCAGCAGTCGTACGCCGCCGTCGACGGGCACGGAGACCGTGCTCCGGGGCCGGTCCACGTCCGGGGCACGGATGCCGAACCGGGCCAGCATGGCCGCGGCCGTGTCGAGCTGTCCGAGCCGGGAGACCGTCACCTCGATGCGCTGCCCACCCGCCTGCGCCTTCAGCTCGCGCGGTGTGCCCCGGGCCACGATCCGCCCGTGGTCGACGACCGAGATGTCCCTGGCCAGCCGGTCGGCCTCCTCCAGGTACTGGGTGGTCAGTAGCAGTGTCGTGCCCTGCCCGACGAGGTCCTCGATGGCGTCCCACAGCATCAGGCGGCTGGTCGGGTCCAGCCCGACCGACGGCTCGTCGAGGAACATCACCGACGGTCGTACGACGAGGGCGCCGGCCAGGTCGAGACGCCGCCGCATCCCGCCCGAGTACGTGCTCGACACCCGGTCGCCCGCGGCGGTCAGGTCGAACTGGTCCAGCAGTTCGTCGGTCCGCAGGCGGGCCGTCCGGGACCGCAGACCGTACAGTTCGCCGATCATGCGGAGGTTCTCCCGGCCCGTCAGCCGGTCGTCCACGGCCGCGAACTGGCCCGAGAGCCCGATCGACAGCCGGACCCGGTCCGGCTCGCGCATCACGTCGTGGCCGGCCACGGTGGCCGTGCCCGAGTCCGGGCGCAGCAGGGTGGTGAGCAGCCGTACTGTGGTGGTCTTGCCCGCTCCGTTGGGGCCGAGCAGTCCTAGCACGCCGCCTTCCGGCACATCCAGGTCTACTCCGTCAACGGCTCGGATCTCACCGAAGGTCTTCACCAGACCCGTGGCGTGAATGGCGCCCGCCATGGGCTCTCTCCGTCCTTGCGCAGGGATGGGGGCGGCAGTGCGTGCGGGGCGAGGCGCGTGTGTCCGGGGCACCGGCACGCGCGAGCCCCGGACACACGGGCCGGGGCTCAGGTCGCGGCGATCAGCTTCAGCTCGGGGTGGGCGGTGCCGCCCTCGATCGCCGTGGACGAGATGTGCGAGACGATGCGCTCGTCGACCGGGTCGTTCGCCGGGTCGTCGTGCACCAGCAGGTGCTCGTACGTCGTGGAACGCTGCGCCGGGACCCGGTCCGCCCCCCGGATCAGGGTGATCAGTTCGGCCAGGTTGGAGCGGTGCTTGGCGCCGGCGGAGGAGACGACGTTCTCCTCCAGCATGATCGAGCCGAGGTCGTCCGCGCCGTAGTGCAGGGAGAGCTGG
>NZ_JBHVDX010000363.1:0-6343 GCF_042802555.1 Streptomyces sp. NPDC057474
CCTCCCCACAGGGAGGCATGCGCGGTGGTCGTGCGCGCGGGGCTCAGCCGCCGCCGTCGAGGTCGGCCCGCCTGCGCAGCACCTGTAGCTCGTGGTCGAGGAGCCGCATCTCGTAGAGCTTGCCCCGCGCGTTCTCGAAGGGGCGGTGGAGGATCATCATCAGCTGTCCGTCGAAGGTGTGGAACAGCATGCCGTGGCCGCTGTCCTCCCGCACCAGGGGCCGTTGTTGTTGCCACGGCCCCGTGATGTCGCCGGACCTGGAGACGGCGCAGGTCTGCACATAGCCGCCGCTGATGGTGCCGTCGTCGCGGGCCGCGTTCTTCTCGTACGTCGACCACAGCATGAGCAGGGAACCGTCAGGCGTGCGGTGCAGCTGAGGACCGTCGGTGATGTACGGCGCGAGCTGGTGCGGTACTCCGCCGGGGATCTGCTCGGTGAGCCAGGACGCGTCCGAGGCCTTGAACAGGAAGACCGGGTCCCCGATGGTCCGGGTCAGGTCCGGGGCCAGCCGGATCGCCTCCATGGTTCCGTCGATCGTCTGCAGCCACTCGTGCGCGTACACCATCCAGGGCTGCCCGGACGGGTCGACGTGGAGCGTGCCGTCGAGGGTCATGAGGTTCTCGGGCGGGGTGGGGCGCGCGGGGTCGACGACGCTGAAGGGTCCCAGCAGAGAGTCGGAGACCGCCGTGATCGTGCCTCGCATGTGGTTCGGGAGCTGGAAGGGGGTGCCCCACTGGTTGGCCG
The DNA here is from genome assembly GCF_042802555.1 of Streptomyces sp. NPDC057474. Lineage (NCBI taxonomy): Bacteria > Bacillati > Actinomycetota > Actinomycetes > Kitasatosporales > Streptomycetaceae > Streptomyces > Streptomyces sp. NPDC057474. The sequence continues at coordinate 745 of NZ_JBHVDX010000363.1, forward strand.
GCGGTATCTTGAGCGGCTTGTCCTGGTTGTGCAGTGTGGTGAACAGGTAGTACTTGCCGTCCCACGCGTGAACCTCCGGCGCCCACGCTCCGTCGGTCGCCCAGATTCCCTTCTGTTCGGCCGTCCGGAAGACCACGAAGGGGCGCGTCCAGTCCCGCAGGTCGGCGCTGCGGTAGACCATCGTGCCGGTGCCGTCCACGCCCGAGACGGTCGGGTCGTTGGACGTGTAGAGGTAGTAGGTGCGGGTCGTGTCGTCGGCGACTATGAACGGATCGTGCAGCGGCATGTCGGGAAGCCGCATGTCGGGAAGCCGTGTGGGTTCGGTCTCGGTCACGGTCGAAGAATAGTGAGCGAAGGGCATTGACTTCGTGTGCGCTTCAAGTTGAAGACTCCCGTTCAGGCCCGAGAGCCGGGCGGAGCAGGAGGAAACAGCATGAAGTACCGCACGATCGGCAGTGATCCGGGGACCCGTCGTGAGGTGAGTGTGCTCGCGCTCGGGGCGATGTTGTTCGGCTCGCGGACGGACGAGAAGACGTCCTTCGCGTTGCTCGACCGCTACGTCGAGGCCGGCGGGAACTTCATCGACACGTCCGACAACTACGCCTACTGGATCGACGGAGGGCAGGGCGGGCAGAGCGAGGAACTGCTCGGACGTTGGCGGCGCAGCCGGGGGATCGGCGACGAGATCGTCATCGCCACCAAGCTCGGCGCTCGGCCCCTCGCGCCCGGCACCAGCTATGTCGACAACGCGGAGGGGCTGTCGGCGAAAGTGATCCGGGAGTCGGCGGAGCGCAGCCGGGAGCGGCTCGGGGTGGAGCGGCTGGACCTGCTCTACGCGCACATCGAGGACCGTACGGTGTCGGCGCGGGAGACCGTCGAGGGGTTCGCGGAACTCGTCGCGGAGGGCACGGTCGGGCTGCTCGGCGTGAGCAACCACGCCGTGTGGCGGGTGGAACGGGCCCGCGCCCTCGCCGCCGCGGCCGGGCTGCCCGGCTACGAGGTGCTCCAGTACCACCACAGCCATCTGCGCCCGCGCACCGACGTCCCCAGCGACCTCTGGGCGGACGGCACCCTCGGCGCGGCCACCGCCGAACTCCTGAGCTATCTGGAGGCCGAGCCGGACCTCACCCTGGTCGCCTACTCACCGCTGCTCAAGGGCGGTTACGTACGGCCGGACGAGCTGCCGTCGGACTACGACCACCCTGGCACCCCGGTCCGGACGAAGGTGCTGGGCGAGGTGGCGCGGGAGACCGGGGCGACCGTCAACCAGGTCGTGCTCACCTGGCAGTTGGGCGGGCGGTTCCCGATCGTCCCGCTGGCGGGGGTGTCGTCGGTGGCGCAGCTGGAGGAGAACCTGGGCGCGGTGGAACTGGAGCTGACGGAGGAACAGCGGGTCAGGCTGGACGCCGCGCACTGAACCCGCGTGTGTCAGGGACGCCCGCGCTCGGTCACGCCTGACTGACGTTCGCCGTGAGCAGCCGCAGCAACTGCTTGGTCATGGCGTGCTGTTCGGGAGTCAGGCCCATGGCCTCGCCGATGTCCACGGGGACGGTCCGGGCCCGCTCCTCGAGCTGGGCGCCGGACTCGGTGAGGCGGATGGCGACGGAGCGCTCGTCGTCCGTACGGCGCTCGCGGCGGAGCAGGCCGCCGGCCTCCAGGCGCTTCAGGAGCGGGGAGAGGGTGCTGGACTCGAGTTGGAGCGCGGCGCCCAGGTCGCGTACGGAGATCGAGTCCTGCTCCCAGAGCACGAGCATGACCAGGTACTGCGGATAGGTCAGCCCCAGCTCGTCGAGCAGCGGCCGATAGCGGGCGGTGACCGCGCGCGAGGCGGCGTACAGGGCGAAGCAGAGCTGGTCGTCCAGGAGCAGGCTGTGCTCCGGTGCCGACGCCGGGGCCTGGGCCGTTCCGGTCGTGCGCATGATGTCGCCGACTGTGCTCACGGTGTCGCTCCTCGGTCCCGTGCTCTGGATGACGATCTCCCACCCTACCTTCGAGTCTCCTCGATTGTATCTTGCACTAAGTAATCGAGCGATAGATAGTCGGACAATAATTAGTTGTGCACCACTTAATCGCACGCTACTGTTGTGGTGTGCCGCCGACCCCGGCGAACGACGCCGATCGAGCCTGCCCGCGGCACCGGATCCGAGGAGACCGCCATGTCCGAGACCACCACCGGCAGCGCCGGCGCCGCCGGCCCCCGTCCCGTCCTGGAGCCCGCCGCCGCGGGCTTCGCCGAGGCGACCGCGAACCCGCCGTACCTCTTCGACCTCGGTCCGGTGGAAGGCCGTAAGACCGTCGACGAGGTGCAGTCGGGCGACATCGAGAAGCCGGCCGTGGACGAGGAGTGGGTGACCGTGCCGGGCGGGCCCACCGGCGAGGTCAAGGCTCGGATCGTCCGCCCGGTGGGTGTCAAGGGCGTGCTTCCGGTGATCCTCTACATCCACGGGGCGGGATGGGTCTTCGGCAACGCCCACACCCACGACCGGCTGGTGCGCGAGCTGGCCGTGGGCGCGCGGGCCGCCGTGGTCTTCCCCGAGTACGATCTCTCGCCCGAGGCCCGCTACCCGGTCGCCATCGAGCAGAACTACGCGGTGGCCCGCTGGATCGTCACCGAGGGCGCCGGTCACTACCTGGACGCCACCCGCATCGCCGTGGCCGGTGACTCCGTCGGCGGCAACATGAGCGCCGCGCTGACCCTGATGGCCAAGGAGCGGGGCGACGTCCCCCTGGTCCAGCAGGTGCTCTTCTACCCGGTCACCGACGCCGCGTTCGACACCGGCTCCTACCGCCGGTTCGGCGAGGGCTACTTCCTGCGGCGCGACGCCATGCAGTGGTTCTGGGACCAGTACACGACCAGTGAGAAGGACCGCGCCGAGATCACCGCCTCACCCCTGCGCGCCACTCCCGAGCAGCTCAGGAACCTGCCCCCGGCCCTCGTCATCACCGCCGAGGCCGACGTCCTGCGCGACGAGGGCGAGGCGTACGCCAACAAGCTCCGCGAGGCCGGGGTCCCGGTGACCGCTGTGCGCTACCAGGGCATCATCCACGACTTCGTGATGCTCGACGCCCTGCGCGAGACGCACGCCGCCGAGGCCGCCATCGGGCAGGCGATCGCCACCCTGCGCACGGCCCTCGGCACCGACTGACCGACCGTACGGCCGCCGTGGAAGCACACCGCCCCGGCCGGGAGCGATCCCGGCCGGGGCGGTGCTTGCGGACTGCGGACCCGCGGGCCCGCACGGGGTGTGCGAGGTCAGGCTCAGGCGAAGTTCGCCAGCGCCTCGTTCCACGTGGCCGACGGGCGCATGACCGCGGCGGCCTTGGCCGGGTCGGGCTGGTAGTAGCCGCCGATGTCGGCCGGCTTGCCCTGGACGGCGATCAGCTCGTCGACGATGGTCTGCTCGTTCGCCGAGAGGGTCTCGGCGAGCGGGGCGAAGGCCTTGGCCAGGTCGGCGTCGTCGGTCTGGGCGGCCAGCTCCTGGGCCCAGTACAGGGACAGGTAGAAGTGGCTGCCGCGGTTGTCGATGCCGCCGACGCGACGCGACGGGGACTTGTCCTCGTTGAGGAAGGTCGCCGTGGCGCGGTCGAGGGTGTCGGCGAGGACCTTGGCGCGGGTGTTGCCGGTGGCCTCGGCGTACTGCTCCAGGGACGGGACCAGGGCGAAGAACTCGCCAAGGGAGTCCCAGCGCAGGTAGTCCTCCTTGACCAGCTGCTGGACGTGCTTCGGGGCGGAGCCGCCGGCGCCCGTCTCGAAGAGGCCGCCGCCCGCCATCAGCGGGACGACCGACAGCATCTTGGCGCTGGTGCCCAGCTCCAGGATCGGGAACAGGTCGGTGAGGTAGTCACGCAGGACGTTGCCGGTCACCGAGATGGTGTTCTCGCCGCGGCGGATGCGCTCCACCGACAGCTTGGTGGCCTCGACCGGGGCGAGGACGCGGATGTCCAGGCCCTCGGTGTCGTGCTCCGGCAGGTACGCGTCGATCTTGGCGATCAGATTGGCGTCGTGCGCGCGGGTCTCGTCCAGCCAGAAGACGGCCGGGTCGCCGGTGGCGCGGGCGCGGGTGACGGCCAGCTTCACCCAGTCACGGATCGGGGCGTCCTTGGTCTGGCAGGCGCGGAAGATGTCGCCGGCGGAGACCGCCTGCTCGATCACCACGTTGCCGGCCTGGTCGACGAGGCGGACCGTGCCGGTGGCCGCGATCTCGAAGGTCTTGTCGTGGGAGCCGTACTCCTCGGCCTTCTGCGCCATGAGGCCGACGTTCGGGACCGAGCCCATGGTCGACGGGTCGTAGGCGCCGTTGGCGCGGCAGTCGTCGATCGCGACCTGGTAGACGCCGGCGTAGGAGGAGTCCGGCAGGACCGCGAGGGTGTCGGCCTCCTGGCCGTCCGGGCCCCACATGTGGCCGGAGGTGCGGATCATGGCCGGCATCGAGGCGTCGACGATGACGTCGGACGGCACGTGCAGGTTGGTGATGCCCTTGTCGGAGTCGACCATCGCCAGCTCCGGGCCCTCGGCGAGCTCGGCGTCGAAGGAGGCCTTGATCTCGGCGCCCTCGGGCAGCGCCTCCAGGCCCTTGTAGATGCCGCCCAGGCCGTCGTTCGGGGACAGGCCGGCCGCGGCCAGCGTCTCGCCGTACTTCGCGAAGGTCTTCGGGAAGAAGGCGCGGAGCACGTGACCGAAGACGATCGGGTCGGAGACCTTCATCATCGTGGCCTTGAGGTGCACGGAGAACAGCACGCCCTCGGCCTTGGCCCTGGCGACCTGCGCGGTCAGGAACTCGCGCAGCGCGGCGACGCGCATCACGGAGGCGTCGACGACCTCGCCCTCGAGGACGGGTACGGACTCGCGGAGCACGGTGGTGGAGCCGTCGTCGCCGACCAGCTCGATCTTCAGGGAACCGGCCTCGGAGATCACCGCGGACTTCTCGGTGGAGCGGAAGTCGTTCTCGCCCATGGTCGCGACGTTCGTCTTCGAGTCGGCGGACCAGGCGCCCATGCGGTGCGGGTGGGTCTTGGCGTAGTTCTTGACCGAGGCGGGGGCGCGGCGGTCGGAGTTGCCCTCACGCAGGACCGGGTTCACGGCGGAACCCTTGATCTTGTCGTAGCGGGCGCGGATCTCGCGCTCCTCGTCGGACTTCGGGTCGTCCGGGTAGTCCGGCAGCGCGTAGCCCTGGCCCTGCAGCTCGGCGACGGCGGCCTTGAGCTGCGGGATCGACGCCGAGATGTTCGGCAGCTTGATGATGTTCGCCGCGGGCGTCTTGGCCAGCTCGCCCAGCTCCGAGAGGGCGTCCGGGATGCGCTGGCCCTCCTCCAGGTACTCCGGGAAGACGGCGATGATGCGCCCGGCCAGCGAGATGTCACGGGTCTCGACGGAGACACCGGCCTGCGAGGCGTACGCCTTGATCACGGGCAGGAACGAGTGGGTCGCCAGGGCGGGCGCCTCGTCAGTGTGCGTGTAGATGATGGTCGAGTCAGTCACCGGGTGCTCCGCTCCACGTCTGCAACATTGCTCGACATCAAGATATCTCGTGATCCGGCGGGATGAGGCACGGGGCCGGGTGGGGGTTGCTCGCGCAGTTCCCCGCGCCTCTTCCAGGGG
>NZ_JBHVDX010000364.1:0-6317 GCF_042802555.1 Streptomyces sp. NPDC057474
TCGTCACGCCGAGTCCACTCAGCCGGCGGCCTTCTCCAGCTTCGCGACCTGTGCGTCCAGGATCTCGGCCGGCACCTCGGCCTTGTCCGCGTCGAGCATGTTCATCGAGGAGAACGCGATGAGCGTCGAGCCGCTGCGCACCACCGTGAAGGACATCGGGATCTTCGCGCCCTCGATGTCACCCTTCAGTTTGTACGCGACGGCCTCGTCGCCCTGCTCGGGGGCGGTGAGGGCCTCGATGTCGGTGTACTTGCTGCCGACGTGCTCGTACCCGTCGCAGCTCTCCGTCGCCTTGCGCAGGTCCGCCATCACCTTCTCGGCGTCGCTCTGCTCGTGCGCGGCGAGGGCGAGGGCGTTGACGCTGGCGGAGAGCTCGTCCACCGAGGTGGCTCTGCGTCCGGTGCGGGCCTTCGCCTGCGGGTCGGAGGTGAAGAAGAACATGTTCGCGAGGGGCTGGCAGGCGGCCGGCTCCGCGGGAACGGCCTCGGCGGGCATTTCCTCCGCGGGCAGGTCGGCGATCTTGTAGCCCTTCACGTCACCCTGCGCGAGGGCCGCCGCCTTCAGCTGGGCCTCGGTCAGCGCGGCCTCCCCGGCCCCGTCCTGCTCGTTCTTGGCGTCCCCGGCGGCCGTGGCCGACGGCTTCGCGTCCGCGCCCTTGTCCTCGTCGCCGCCCCCACCGCACGCCGCGGTGAATCCCAGCGTGGCCACGACCGAGACGGCCACCGCCGCCCGCGACATCTTCGACTTCATGTCCCCCACCCTTACGCCTTTCAACACATGCCCCACAGAGGCCTCACAGGCCACATCAGATCATGTGTGCGACGCCGCGCCACAACGGGTTTCCGGTATCACTTTGACCTCAATAGCTTGTGACTCACGTCACACGAAAAAACTGTCATCGCAAGGGCAACCCTTCACACCACTCGCCGGTCACACCTGGCACACGAGAGAAGGACCCGCGCTCGGAGGGGGGTGCGGGTCCTTCTCCGCTGTCATGGTTCTTGTGACCGCCGCGGCGGCACCGCCGGCACCGGTACCAGCGGCAGGCGCAGCGCGCCGAAGGCGTCCGCCGGGACCGCCGGGTGCAGGGGCTCCACCGGGGTGAGGTGTTCGTAGGTCGCGCCGGGGGCCGGGCGGTGATCGGGCTCGCCGTTGTTGGGCCAGTGCGACATCGCGCGCTCGGCCTGGGCGGTGATGGTCAGGGACGGGTTCACACCCAGGTTCGCGGAGACGGCGGCGCCGTCGACGACGGAGATGCCGGGGTGGCCGTAGAGGCGGTGGTACGGGTCGATGACGCCGTCGGCCGCGGTGGCGCCGATGGGGCAGCCGCCGAGGAAGTGCGCGGTGAGCGGGGTGCCCATCAGCTCGCCCACGTTGCTGCCGGCGAAGCCGTTGATCTCGGCGGCGATGGTGGAGGCGGCCGTCGAAGCGGCCTCTATCTGCTTGGGGTTGGGCGCGCCGTGACCCTGACGTGCCGTCAACAGCCCCTTGCCCGGGCCCTTCGGCTTCAGATACGTCGACAGGGAGTTGTCCAGGGACTGCATCACCAGGCCGATGATGGTCCGCTCCGACCAGCGGCGGTTGGAGAGGGAACGGGCCACCAGCAAGGGGTGTTTGGCTGCGTACGCCAACCAGCCGAGGACGCGGGAGGCATCCGACGCGGTGCCGCCCGCGTACGGGACCTGGAGGATCGACAGGCCGCCCATCGAGTTGGAGCCCTTGCCGTAGCGGACCGGCTCGATGTGGGTGTTCTCGTCGGGGTGGATGGAGGAGGTGATCGCCACGCCCCGGGTGAAGTCGACCTCGGGCACGCCGTGGGCCTTGCGGTAGCGGCGACTGTCGGTCTGGGCACCGACCAGGGCCTCGGAGTTGGTGCGGGTCAGCATGCCCAACCGGTCCGAGATGTGCGGAAGTTGGCCGTTCGCCTTCATCCGGTGCAGCAGTGTCTGGGTCCCGTAGGTGCCGGCCGCGAGGACGACCCGGCGGGCCTTCAGCACCCGGGACGCGCCCTTACGGCGCTCGTCGGTCGGGAGGGTCGTGACGGCGTAGCCGCCCTGGGAGTCCTCGGTGAGGGAGACGACCGTGGTCATCGGGTGGACGACCGCGCCCGCCTTCTCGGCGAGGTAGAGGTAGTTCTCGTTCAGGGTGTTCTTCGCGCCGTGGCGGCAGCCGGTCATGCACTCGCCGCACTCGGTGCAGGCGTTGCGGGCGGGGCCCGCGCCGCCGAAGTAGGGGTCCGCCGCCTGGTCGCCGGGGGCGGCCTTCGCCTTGCCGTCGGCGTCCTCGCCGTCGCCGAAGAAGACACCGACCGGGGCGAGGTGGAATGTGTCGCCGACGCCCATCCGCTCGGCGGCGGCCTTCAGGTGCACGTCCGACGGGGTCATCGTCGGGTTGAGCCGTACGCCGAGCATGCGGCGGGCCTGGTCGTAGTACGGCTTCAGCTCCTCCTGCCAGTCGGTGATGTCCTTCCACTGCGGGTCTTCGAAGAACCGTTTCGGCGGTATGTAGAGGGTGTTGGCGTAGTTGAGGGAGCCGCCGCCCACGCCGGCTCCCGCCAGCACCATGACGTTGCCGAGCAGGTGGATGCGCTGGATGCCGTACATGCCCAGGGCGGGGGCCCAGAGGTAGTTCCTCAGGTCCCAGGAGTTCTTGGGGAGGGTGGCGCGGGTGAAGCGGCGGCCCGCCTCCAGGACGCCGACCTTGTAGCCCTTCTCGGTCAGGCGCAGGGCGGTCACGCTGCCGCCGAAGCCCGATCCGACGACGATGACGTCGTAGTCGTAAGCGTCTTGAGGCACGTTTGCTCCTCGTTGAGTGTCCGTGCGGGCCGTCTGTGGTTGCTCGCGCTCACGCGGCGGAGCCGCATGTCGATACAGCCCCGCGCCCCTGAATGCAGGTCGGCTACCTGAGCCGGAGTGCCTTCATCACCCGGAGGCTGCGGCTCATGAACTGGGCGTACTTCTCGTCGTCCATGCCGAGGGACGGGGCCATCGGGAGGAGGCGCTGTTGGGCGACCGTCTGGGCCTCCGTGTACTTGAGGATGCCCTCGGACCCGTGGCGGCGGCCGAGGCCGGAGTCCTTCATGCCGCCCATGGGGGACTGGACGCTGCCGTAGGCGGAGGCGTAGCCCTCGTTGACGTTGACGGTGCCGGCGCGCACACGGGAGGCGACCTCGCGGCCCCGGCGGCCGTCCTTGGTCCAGACTGAGGCGTTGAGGCCGTACGCGGTGGAGTTGGCCTCCGCGATGGCGGCGTCCTCGTCCTTGAAGCGGTAGATGGAGACGACCGGGCCGAAGGTCTCCTCCGTGCAGACGGACATGGGCTCCGTGACGCCGTCGAGGATGGTCGGCTCGTAGAAGTAGGGGCCGATGTCGGGGCGGGCCACGCCGCCCGCGACGACCTTCGCGCCCTTCTCCACGGCCTCGTCGACATGGCGGGTGACGGTCTCCAGTTGCCTTTCGCCGACGAGGGAGCCCATCTCGGCGCCGTACGCCAGGGACCTGCCGAGGCGCATGGCCCTGGTGCGGGCGGCGAAGCGCTCCAGGAAGGCGTCGGCGACGGACTCGTGGACGTACAACCGCTCGATGGAGATGCAGAGCTGGCCGGCGGAGGAGAAGCAGGCGCGGACGGCGCCCGCCGCCGCCTTCTCTATGTCGGCGTCCTCCAGGACCAGCATCGCGTTCTTGCCGCCGAGTTCGAGGGAGACGCCGACGAGACGGGCGGCGGCGCCCTGGGCGACCTCACGGCCGGTGCGGGTGGAGCCGGTGAAGGAGACGTAGTCGGCGTGCTTGACGACCTCGGGGCCGATGACGGGGCCCTCGCCGAGGACGACCTGGAAGACGTCGGCGGGCAGACCGGCCTCGATGAGCAGGTCGCGGGCCCACAGGGCGGTCAGGCAGGTCTCCGTGTCCGGCTTCATCACGACCGCGTTGCCCGCGACGAAGGCGGGGATCGCGTCGCCGACGGAGAGTTCGAGCGGGTAGTTCCAGGGGGCGATCTGGCCGATCACACCGCGCGGGTGGCGGAGTTCGGTGACCTTGGTGAGGGTCGGTACGGCGCCGGTGTGCCGCTTCGGCTTCAGATAGAAGGGGGCCTTGCGGCCGTAGTGGCGGGCGGCGACCGCGACGGCCTGGACCTCTTCGTGGGCGTGCAGACGGGCCTTGCCGGTCTCCAGCTGGATGAGGTCGAGCACCTCGGCCTGGCGCTCCAGCACCAGGTCGTGGAAGCGGAGGAGGACGGCGGCGCGCTCGCGCACGGGCCGCTGGGCCCAGACTGCCTGGGCGGCGCGGGCCCGCTCGTAGGCCTGCTCCACGTCCTCGGGGGTGGACTCCGGCAGGTCGGCCAGCTTCTCACCGGTGAACGGCGTGTGGTTGGCGGTCCGGCCGGAGCCGACCACGCCCTTGGTGAGCTGGGCGACCAGCTCGGGGGTGACCACATCGGCGGCGGTACGGGCGCCCTGCGGGGCTGCCGCGAGGGGGTTGGTACCGGTCGTCCGTGCCGTGCCGGTCTTTTCGGGGGCCTGCGAGTCCGTCATGACGCGCAGGGTATTCCGGACCGGACGACTTTGGGTACCCGGCGGTAACAGGGTTTCACCGGGCGCACACACCACGCCAGTGATCGCTGGCAACGAAGTCGCTGATCAGCGGGGCGGGTGGTGCCGTGCAGGCGCCAATGCGGCATCGATCACCCCGTTCGAATCTTCGGCGGCTCCCCGTACTCGACCCCAGGGCGGCGACACACATCCTGTGCGTGGTCCGAGCCCGGGGAGGCCCTGAACCATCAGACGATCGAGCTGATTCGACCTCGTACGCACTCCTTGGCAATCAGCCAATACCCCCTCAACGCCACCGGTCCCACGACCGCTGTGCCCACCCGTACCGTTCGCGGTGCTTGGGCAGGGCCGTGCGGCCGACCGCGGCGGCAAGCTTGCGCAGGCGGCGCCAGTCCAGGGGCGGCTTGGGCTCGGGGACGCCGGGGCGGTCGCGGGGCACGCGGACGCGCAGGGCCTTCGGCGAGACCCGGCAGTGGACGGGGGTGGGCAGGAGGAGGGCCTCACCGTCGACGCCGACCTCGATCTCGGGCCGGTCGGCCTCGACGACGATCTCGTCGGCGACGAGGAGGCTGAGGCCGGGGGCGTTCGGGCCGAGGACCAGTCCGGCGGCCTCGGCCGCGCTGTCGACGCGGACGCCGACGACGCCCAGCACTCCGGCGTCCAGCCGTTCGCGGCGGCCGAGGCCGACGAGGTCGTCGCTGCGGTAGACATTGTTGCTGACGAGGACGGCCTGGGGCGCGTCGATGACGGCGTCCCCGATACGAGCGGTGAGCCGCGGTCCCCGCTGGTGCGTGAGCAGTTCGGGCAGCAGCTCCAGGGTGGTGCGGACCTTGTCGTCGCGGTAGGCGGGGCTCTGCACCACGGCGGCGTACGCGCCGAAGGAGGCGTTGTTGACGAAGGGGTGGCCGCTGGCGTAGCCGAGGTCGACGTGGAGTTCGACGCCCTTGTCGGTGAGGGCGTCGAGGCAGGCGGCGGGGTTGTCGCGGTCGAGGCCGAGGTCCATGGCGAAGTGGTTGCGGGTGCCGGCGGAGATGACGAGGAGGGGGACGTCGTACGCCGCCGCGATGGCGGCGACCTGGGCCTGGGTGCCGTCGCCGCCGGCGACGCCGAGGAGGTCGGCGCCGTTCCTGACGGCGTCGCGGGCCAGTATGGCGACGTCCTCGTGGTGCGCGGGGTCGAGCAGATGGACCGTGGCGCCGAGCCGCTCGGCCCGCTCCTTCAGCCGGAACCGTTCGACTTTTCCGCCCCCGGACCTGGGGTTCATGATGAGAAAGGGGCGGGTGGGGGCGGGGGCGCGGTGTTCCGGTACCTGCACCAGGTGGGACTTGGTACTGCTGAGGGCGAACTTGCCGGACCAGACGGCGACGGCCCACAGGGCGGCGGAGACGATCACGACCCACAGCAGGTTGACGGCGGCGAACCACCAGATGACGCCGACCGGCGCGGCCACGGCCAGCGCGCCCGCCGCGATCCGGACGGCGCCGCGATGGACCAGCACCCACCACAGCGCGGCCACGGTGAGGCCGACGCCCAGCACGACGCCGGCGACGAGCAGCAGGCTCGCGCCGCGCGCGTAGCCGAGCGGCAGCAGTACGGCGAGTGCCGCGCAGCCGAGTGCGGCCCTGGCCGCCCAGCGCTGTCTCGCGTGAGCCCGCACGTCCAGGTGTTCGATGCCCACGCTCGCTCGCCCTTCGCGCCGATCATGCACTTGACACGGCATGTTAGAGCCAGAGGCCGGTACAAAGCGATGATCCCCCGGGGAGTCGGAC
>NZ_JBHVDX010000365.1:0-6190 GCF_042802555.1 Streptomyces sp. NPDC057474
GTCCTCGGCCGCGCCCTTCACCTCGCTCTGCTTCGCCGCGCCTACTGCGCGCCCAGCACCTCCCGCAGCGGCCCCTCTGGCAGAAGCTCCTTGCAGGACTTCGCGGAGGTGGTGGTGAGGGAGTCGTTGACGCAGGTGTAGTAGTCCCGGTAGACGAACTGGGCCGTGAAGGTGATGGCGACGATGGCGAGGGCGATCGTGGAGGTCACCAGGCCGCTGATGGCCGCCGTCTTCTGGGGCCGGCCGCTCGGCTCGGGGGCCGCCGGCCGGGCAGGGTCCGGGGCGCTCGGCTTGGCGCGCAGGGCGCTGATGGCCCAGTACACGGCCAGGGAGCCGAGCAACAGGGCGACGTACGGCCAGGCGAAGAGGGCGAAGAAGAAGGCCCACATGCCGCAGAGCAACGAGTACCGCGCGCGGCGCTGGGAGGGGTCTGTCGGGTCCCAGCGCAGCCCGCTGCCCGGTCCGCCCTGGGGGCCCTGGCCGGGACCGCCCGGTCCACCCGCTCCGCCCTGGCCACCGGGACGCTCACCGAAGGGTCCGCCGCCGGACGAGCGGCCGGGCTGCCGGTCGCTCCACTGACTGCCCCACGGCGAATGACCACCACCACGCCCCACTCCGTCGTCGGAACCCTGGCCGTCGGGCCGGCGCGGACGCCACGGCCGGTCGGGCGCGCCCTCGGGCGGCGGCGCGAACGGATTGTCGTCCGAAGAGCCTGAGCCCTGGCCCCGCCCGGGCTGCCCGGACTGCTCGGGGGCATCCTCGCTCTCGCGCGGAGGCGTGGGCGAGGAACTCCGCTCGCGCAGCAGGAGCGAAGGAAGGCGGAGGCTGCGGTCCGGCATCAGGAGTGCGTCTTCCCCTTGGTGAATACGGCGGTGAACTCGGAGGTGTGCACGGCGGTGAGGCCGTCGGTGAACTCGTCGGTGAGTTCGGTAGTGATCTCAGTCGTGATCTCAGCGGTCTCAGTCGTGATCTCACTCGTGATCTCAGTAGTGATCTCGGCGGTGAAATCTACTGGTAGGGCATGAGCTGTCACTGCGTGAACGCCCCACACACCGACCGCGTTCCCGAGCCCACTCCTCGCAGACGCTACCTTCCGGCCACGCCCCCGTCCCACGGGGGCCGTCCGGTGTGCCGGTATCGTTGCTGACGGTCGGCCGTTTCGTAGACTTCCCCGTATCAGGGGACGCGAAGCATTCGTATGAATGTACAAGTGTATTTTCGGCAGATCCGAGATTCCCCGCAGAACCCGCAGAAAGGGCCCCACCGTGGCCGCCAAGCCCGTGGCCAAGCGCCTCGTCGTGCTGGTCTCCGGATCCGGCACCAACCTCCAGGCACTCCTGGACGCCATCGCGACGACCGGCGTCGAGGCCTACGGCGCCGAGATCGTGGCCGTCGGAGCCGACCGCGGCGGCATCGAGGGGCTCGCCCGGGCCGAGCGCGCCGGGCTGCCGACCTTCGTGTGCCGGGTCAAGGACCACGAGACGCGTGACGACTGGGACGCGGCGCTCGCCGAGGCCGTCGCCGCGTACCAGCCCGATCTCGTCGTCTCCGCCGGGTTCATGAAGATCGTGGGGAAGGAGTTCCTGGCGCGGTTCGGTGGGCGGTTCGTCAACACCCACCCGGCCCTCCTCCCCAGTTTCCCGGGGGCCCACGGGGTGCGGGAAGCGCTCGCGTACGGCGCCAGGGTCACCGGCTGCACCGTCCATTTCGTCGACGACGGCGTCGACACCGGGCCGATCATCGCGCAGGGCGTGGTGGAGGTCCGGGACGAGGACGACGAGAGCGCTCTGCACGAGCGCATCAAGGAAGTCGAGCGAAGACTGCTCGTCGATGTCGTGGGGCGGCTCGCCCGCAACGGCTATCGCATTGAGGGACGAAAGGTAGTTATCCAGTGACCGCCGACAGCACTGTCACGGCCGAGAGCGGCAAGAGCGACCAGCGGGTCATTCGTCGCGCGCTCGTCAGCGTCTATGACAAGACCGGGCTCGAAGACCTCGCGCGCGGCCTGCACGAGGCGGGCGTCGAACTCGTCTCCACCGGGTCCACCGCCGGGCGCATCGCCGCTGCCGGCGTCCCCGTCACCAAGGTCGAGGAGCTGACCGGCTTCCCCGAGTGCCTGGACGGCCGGGTCAAGACCCTGCACCCCAAGGTGCACGCGGGCATCCTCGCCGACCTCCGCCTGGAGGACCACCGGCGGCAGCTGGCCGAGCTGGGCGTCGAGCCGTTCGACCTCGTCGTCGTGAACCTCTACCCGTTCCGGGAGACCGTCGCCTCCGGGGCCACCCCCGACGAGTGCGTCGAGCAGATCGACATCGGCGGCCCGTCGATGGTCCGCGCCGCCGCCAAGAACCACCCTTCCGTCGCGGTCGTCACCAGCCCCGCCCGGTACGCCGACGTCCTCGCGGCCGTGCAGAACGGCGGCTTCGACCTCACCACCCGCAAGCGGCTCGCCGCGGAGGCCTTCCAGCACACGGCCGCGTACGACGTCGCCGTGGCCTCCTGGTTCGCATCGTCCTACGCGCCCGCCGACGACTCCCAGTTCCCCGACTTCCTCGGGGCCACCTGGGAGCGCGCGCACACCCTGCGCTACGGCGAGAACCCGCACCAGCCCGCCGCGCTGTACGTCTCCGGGACCGGCGGACTCGCCGAGGCCGAGCAGTTGCACGGCAAGGAGATGTCGTACAACAACTACACGGACACGGACGCCGCGCGTCGTGCCGCGTACGACCACGACGAGCCGGCCGTCGCGATCATCAAGCACGCGAACCCCTGCGGGATCGCGGTCGGGGCGGATGTCGCCGAGGCGCACCGCAAGGCTCACGCGTGCGACCCGCTGTCGGCGTTCGGTGGTGTGATCGCGGTCAACCGCCCGGTCTCGAAGGAGATGGCCGAGCAGGTCGCCGAGATCTTCACCGAGGTCATCGTCGCGCCCGACTACGAGGACGGCGCGCTCGAAGCCCTCGCCAGGAAGAAGAACATCCGCGTCCTCAAGGCCGCGGGCGCACCCGGCAACCCGGTCGAGCTCAAGCCCGTCGACGGCGGTGCGCTCCTCCAGGTGACCGACCGCCTTCAGGCCGACGGCGACGACCCCGCCAACTGGACCCTCGCGACCGGGGACGCCCTCTCCGCCGATGAGCTGGCCGAGCTGGCGTTCGCCTGGAAGGCCTGCCGCGCGGTCAAGTCCAACGCGATCCTCCTGGCCAAGGACGGCGCCTCGGTGGGCGTCGGGATGGGGCAGGTCAACCGCGTCGACTCCTGCAAGCTGGCGGTGGAGCGGGCCGGGGCCGAGCGGGCGCGAGGCTCGTACGTCGCCTCGGACGCCTTCTTCCCCTTCCCGGACAACATCGACGTCCTGGGCGCGGCCGGCGTCAAGGCCATCGTCCAGCCCGGCGGTTCGGTCCGTGACGAGCTGGTCGTCGAGGCCGCGCAGAAGGCCGGGATCACGATGTACTTCACGGGGACGCGGCACTTCTTCCACTGAGCCCGCTCCGCTGATGACGTAGGGCGAAGGGTCCGTCGGACACACCGACGGGCCCTTCGCCGTACGCGTCCGGAGCGGGCCGGAGCGGGCCGCTCGCTACGTCGTACCGCGCAGCGCCGCCCAGGTGTTGGGGCCGACCTGACCGTCGACCTCCAGACCCTTGGCGCTCTGGAACTGCTTGACCGCCGACTCGGTGTTCTTGCCGAACTTGCCGTCCACGCCCGTGCCGCCGACGCTGTAGCCGCGCTTGTCGAGCATGCACTGCACCTGGACGACGCGCTGGCCCTCGTCGCCGCGGTCGGTGAGTTCGGTGCCGGAGTAGTAGGTGCACTGGGCGATCCAGGCCGGGGCGGCGGGCTTCGTCGCCGTCTCGGCGGCCGTGGGGGTGGGGGACGTGGCGCTGTCGCCGCTGCCATCGCCGTCGTCCGATGCACCGCCGTCGCCGGAGGTGGGGCCGGCCGCGCCGGTGGGGCTGGGATCGGCCGTCTCGCGCGTGGGTTCGGCGGAGGGGCTCTCCTCGCCCCCCTTCTCCTCACTGGCGGAGGGGGTGGCCGAGCCGGAGGTCCCCGGCAGTGGCGCCGCAGCCTCCCCGTCGGGCGCCGTCGTCACACCGGCCGTCGGCGCGGCGGACGCGGAGTCATCGGCCGCCGGACGCGTGGCGAAGTACGCACCCACGGCCGCCGCACACACCGCCACCGCGGCCACGACGACGAAGTACGGCTTCTTCTTCCGCCGGGGTTTCACCGACGTGGAGGTGGGCCCTTGGGCTCCGCCCGGGGCCGACGACGCCCCGTACGCGGTGGACGGCGGCGTGGGCGGGCCGTACGCCCCTGCCGGTGTGGGAGAGCCCGGCCCGTCCGGCGGCACGGGCGCCCCGTACGCCCCCGGCGGCGTGAACACGCCGTACGCCCCGGCCGGCGTCGAGGCTCCGTACGCCCCGGGTGGCGTTGCCGCGCCCTGTCCACTCGGCGGTGTTGTCGTGCCCGGCCCGCCCGGTGGCGTCGGCGTCGGCGCCTCAGATCCACTCGGCGGTGTATCCGTCGAGTACGCCCCTGCCGAAGCCGCCGTCCCGTACGCCCCCGGCGGTGTCCCTCTCTCAGACCCACCCGGTGGTGTGGACGTCCCGTACGCCCCCGCCGGTGTAGCCGGCCCGAAGCCCGGGGGCGGTGCCGTGGTCCTGACGCGCTGCGTAGCTCTGCGGAAGTGGCCGGTCTCCTGGGTGGTGGTGTGGGCCAGTAACTCGCAGGACTGCCGGCGGGCGAGGAGGCGGGAGTCGAGGGGGGCGGGCCAGGGGTGGGGGGTGGTGTGGGTGGTGGCGGCCTCGGTGAGCTGGGTGGGGGTGGGGCGGGCCGTGGGGTCTTTGGACAGACAGGTGGTGAGGAGGGCGGCCAAGGCCGGGTCGGCTGAGGCGAGTTCGGCCATCAGGGCCGGCTTGGGCTCCTCGAAGGCGACCCGGTGCATGACGTCGACCCCGGTGCCGTCGCCGAAAGGAGCGTGGCCGGTGACGGCGTACACGAGTGTCCCGGCGAGGGAGAAGACGTCCGAGGCGGAGTCGCAGCGCCCGTCCCGGAGGTACTCGGGTGACATGTACGCGGGCGTGCCGACCCGGCTCCCGGTCGTCGTGATCGCGCTGCTGTCAACGGCCTGCGAGATGCCGAAGTCGATGACGTGGACGCCGTCGGCGGAGAGCAGGACGTTGGAGGGCTTGAGGTCGCGGTGGACCACTCCGGCCGCGACCAGCGCGGCCAGTGCGCGCCCCAGTTCGCCGATCAGCCGCCAGGCCCCGGCGGGCGGCAGCGTGCCGCAGTCGCGGACCGCGTCGGTGAGGTTGAGGCCGGGCAGATACTGCGTGGCCATCCACAGCAGTTCGTGACCGTACTCGTCCTCGGGCTCGAGGCCGGTGCCGAGCAGGCGTGGCGCGTACGGTGTACGGACCCGGTCGTGCACCCCCGCCTCACGCTGGAACCGGCGCCGGAACTCCGTGTCCTCGGCGTACTCCGGCCGGATCACCTTCACGGCAGCGAGGCCAGGGACGTCATCCGCAGGCCGCGCCAGATACACCCGGCCCATCCCGCCACTGCCGAGCAGTCCCAGCGGTACGTACGGTCCGAGGCGTCCGGGGTCCGACGGTCTCAGCGGGGCCGCGCCCGCCCGCTCCAGCGCGGCGTCACCCGATGCCGGGGAGTACGGCGGCGGTTCGGGCCGCTGGTCTGACATGGGTCCCCCGGGTGGTGTTCTCTCTTGTCGTGCGCTGCCTCAACCGTCCCAGTGGCAACGCGAGTTGACGAGAGACTACCGTGCGGGCGAAGCCGGGAACGGCCCGCCGGAGAAGGTCCCCGGCGGGCGGTGCCAGGTCAGCAGTTCTTGCCGACGACGTCCTTCCACTGCGTGTTCTTGCCCGTGTACGACTTGCCGTTGAAGTGCACCGGCTTGCGGTCCTGTCGCTACGGGTACGTGTGTCTCCAACCGTTGCTCGGCGCTCAGCCGGTGCTGGTGGCAGAGGGAGACCGGGCCACCTACAGCCCCGCTCTGCAGGTCACCGCGGTCACCGACGCCACGAACACGGCCTACTGCATCGGCGGCAGTCTGAGCTATCCGCTCGGGCCCGGTCAGACGTCGACCTGGGACCACGGCGTGAACTACGTGTCGCCGGCGACCGGTGGCTTCTGCCCGCTGTGACACACCGAGGGCCGTGCCTCCTCGTACGGG
>NZ_JBHVDX010000366.1:0-6150 GCF_042802555.1 Streptomyces sp. NPDC057474
CCCCTACCCCAGCCCCCACCGGACCCGCACACCCCCACGCACCCCTGTCGCCCCTGTGGCCCCTGTGGCCCCTGTGGCCCGGCATCATGAAACGCATGCGTGCTGCTCGGCTGATCAAGATGGTGTTGCTGCTTCAGTCCCGGCCCTCCATGACCGCCGCTGAACTCGCCCGCGAGCTGGAGGTGTCCGAACGGACCGTCACGCGGGACGCCCAGGCGTTGTCGGAGGCGGGGGTGCCGGTGTACGCGGATCGGGGGCGGGCCGGTGGGTATCGGCTGATCGGCGGGTACCGGACGCGGCTGACGGGGCTGGCCCGGAGCGAGGCAGAGGCGCTGTTCCTCAGCGGTGTGCCGGGGGCGCTGCGGGAGATGGGGTTGGAGGACGCGGCCTCCGCCGCCCGGCTGAAGGTCTCGGCCGCCTTGTTGCCCTCCCTCAGCGATGCCTCCCGTACGGCCTCCCAGCGGTTCCACCTCGACGCGCCGAGCTGGTTCAAGGAGCCGAAGACCCCTGAGCTGCTGCCCGCCGTGGCGGAAGCCGTGTGGGACGACCGCCGGATCGTCGCGCGCTACCGCAGGGGCGACACCGAGGTCGAGCGCGAGCTGGAGCCGTACGGTCTCGTCCTCAAGGCCGGCGTCTGGTACCTGTGCGCCCACGTCCCGGACAGGAACTTGGGCACCGGCTCCTTCCGGACCTACCGCATCGACCGCTTCCTCACCGTCGACGCCAACGGCGACCGCTTCACCCGCGACGAGGAGTTCGACCTGCCAACCTACTGGGACGAGCAGGCGGAACGGTTCGCCCGGTCGATCCTGCACGCCGAGGTCGTCGTACGGCTCTCGGCGGAGGGGGTGCGGAGACTCCCGTACGTCGTGGATCCCGTCTCGGCGCGGGACGCCCTGACGGCGGCCGCCGGCGCCGCCGACGGACACGGCCGGACGACCCTCACGCTCCGGGTCGAGTCGCAGGAGGTGGCGCACACCCAGCTCACGGCACTCGGCGCGGAGGTCGAGGTGCTGGCCCCCGAAGGCCTGCGGGAGCGCTTCGCGGGTGAAGCGCGCCGACTCGCCGGGCTGTACGAGACCGCATGAAGCCCCACAGAACGCCACACCGGACATAACAATCCACCGTCCTCCGCGTGCGTCCCACCCTCCCAGGCCCGATGCTGGACCAGTGATGGACGAGACGGAGTTCTGGGAGTTGGTGGACACGGCCCGGGAGGATGCCGAGGGCGATCCCGAGGACCAGGCAGACCTGCTCGTGGAACGCCTCGGCCGGCTGGACCCGGAGGCGGTGCTGGACTTCGCCCGACACTTCGAGTCCCGTTACAACCGCGCGTACACCTGGGACCTTTGGGGCGCCGCCTGGGTGCTGCTCGACGGTGCCAGCGACGACGCGTTCGACTTCTTCCGGTGCTGGCTGATCGGCCAGGGCCGGGAGGTCTTCGAGGGCGCGGTGCACGACCCCGACTCGCTCGCCGGTCTGCTGGACGACTTCGACGAGGAGATCGACGGGGACGGCGAGGAGCTGGGCTACGCCGCGGACGAGGCGTACGAGCAGCTCACCGGCGTGGTCGCCCCGGACCTCGGCATCCCGCCCCCGCCCGGCGAACCCGAGGGCACCGCGCTCGACTTCGAGAACGAGTCCGCGCTCGCGGAACGCTGCCCGAAGCTCTGGTCACGCTTCAGGCCCTAGTTCCGGAGGCGGTTCAGGCGCGCAGCCCGCGGCTCGTCGTACGCGGCAGGTACGCGTACTGCTCGGTGATGTACGGCTGGGCCTGGTGGCGTCGTTCCTTGCCCGGGGCCGGGTGCTCGGGGACCGAGGCTCCGTGCAGGGGCGCGGAGTTGGCGCGGTCCAGCGCGGACGCGGTGACAGCGGACGGGCCGAGCACGACGACGGCGGTCGCGCAGGCCACCGTCCAGGGGCTCCGCAGGGCCGAGGACCAGGACCTCTTCGGGTTGCGGGACGTGTTCTCGGTACGGCTGCTGATCATTTTCCCCACCTCCGGTCGGCGTGACAACGACGAAGTTAGGGCGCGGATCTTGGAGAAGTCTGTGAGGCCACGGCGCGCTGTCTGTGAACCTCATGAGATCCGTCTCAGCAGGATGAGAGCCGTCTGCAAGGGGGCCTAGGACCGGCCCTGGAGGCGTGCCGCCAGCTCTCTGATCGCGGGCAGGCGCTCCGCGAGGGCCGCGCCCGGGCAGCTGGTCATGTAGCCGTCGCTGTGGCCCGCGAGGGTGGGCAGCAGGATGGTGGTGCCGGACGCGTAGCGGCTGAGGCTGTTGCTGGAGGTGAGCCGGACGCTGCCGCGGGGATCGGTGTCGGAGAGGCCGAGTTTCCAGGCGGTGAGGGCGGCGATCGCGTCGGTCATGGCCTGCGGGACGGGGACGCCGGCGGTGAAGGTGCCGAGGGCGGCGATGCCGGTGGTGCGGTGGTTGAAGCCCTGGGTGTGGGCGCCGGTGACGGGGCGGTCGACGCCGCCCGCGCGGCCCTCGTAGATGGTGCCGCAGCGGTCGACGAGGAAGTTGTAGCCGATGTCGTCCCAGTCCTTGGCGCCGGTCTGGCCCGCGTACAGGTAACGGATGATGCGGGGCGCGTCGGCACAGTCGTAGCCGTTCGGCGAGTCCGTGTGGTGGACGAAGACGGCGGCTACCTCGTCGTCGTAGCGGGCGGGCGGCTGGCTGGGCGCGTCCTTCCCCAGCCAGCGGGTCCTGGGCACGATGGGCGGCCGGGGCGCCTGGTGCGGCAGCGCGGGCCGGGCCGCGACCGGTCTGCCCGAGCCGTGTCCCGTACGGTCCACGCCGATCGCGCACAGCACCAGCGCGAGTACGGCCGCCAGCCCGGGCAGACACGCCAGCAGCAGGAGGACGGGCCGCGGCGGGTCCACGCGCTCCCAGGCCGACCGGACGCGGTCGCGGGACCGGCGTAGGTGCTTGTGGAACACGTGCGGGTGTACGTGCGGGCGGATGCGCCGCCGGGACGGGCGTCCGTGCCCCCGGGCGCGCGGGTCCCGGACCGGGTCCGGGGCGCACGGGGGCCGTATGCGGCGGCGCCACACGCGGAGCAGCCGCCGTACCCGCGCCCCCCGTGACCTCCGGAACACACGCATGTCCCCAGAGTCACCCGGATGCGCGCCGGCCGCGATGTGGGGTGGGCCACCCGGTGGAAGCGGAAGGAACCAACGCCGCGGTCCTGGACGTTTTTACGGTTCCAGGCGGATGTGGCGCGGTGGTGGCCGGTTCGCGCGGGCCGGTGTGGTGCCGTGCGGGCGTAGCTGATCACTGCGCCCGCCCCGCGCGTACTACAGGGTCCCTAGAGAGAGGCGGCTGGAGTGGACGTGCTCGACATCCTGCTGATGCTGGTGATCCTGGCCTACGCGGCGTCGGGTTACCATCGCGGCCTGGTCGCGGGATGTGTGTCCCTCGCCGGTTTCGTGGGCGGCGCGGCGATAGGCGTCTGGGTGTTGCCCTGGATGATGGAGCTGGTGGAGGCGGGCACCCCGGCGGCGACGGTCACGGCGGTGCTGACGGTGCTGGTGCCGGGGGTGATCGGGCACGAACTGGCGGGCCGGCTGGCGCTGCGGCTGCGCCGGGAGATCGACCGCAGCCCGCTGCGGGTGGCCGACGGCATAGGCGGGGCGGCGGCCAACACGGTCGCCGTGCTCATCGTGGCGTGGGTGGCCGCCAGCGTCCTCGGGGCCTCCTCGTCCCCGGTGGTGACCAACTCGATCCGTAACTCCGCGCTGCTCGGCGCCGTGCAGAACACCATGCCGGACACCACCCCGGCCTGGTTCTCCGACGCCACCTCCGCGCTCACCGAGGCGGGTTTCCCGCAGGTCTTCAACCCGTTCGAGAACGAGGCGACGGCCGAGGTCGCCAAGCCCTCCGGCGACAGCGTCACCGCGGCCGCGACCGGCGCCGCCAAGCGCAGCACGGTGAAGATCGAGGGTGTCGCGGGCACCCAGGGCCGCGAGGGCAGCGGCTTCGTCTACGCCACCGAGCATGTGATGACCAACGCCCATGTGGTGGCGGGCATCGACGACCCGAGCGTGCGGGTGGGCGGCGTGGGCAAGGCGTACGAGGCGAAGGTCGTGCTGTTCGACCCCGACAAGGACGTGGCGGTCCTCTACGTCCCGGGTCTCAAGGCCCCGTTGCTCCGCTTCGACGACAGCGCCGAGCGCGGTGACGCGGCGGTCGTGGCCGGCTACCCGGAGGACGGCGGCCTCGACCTCCAGGCGGCCACGGTCGCCAGCCGTATCGACGCGACCGGCCGGAACATCTACAACACGGACTCGGTCACCCGCGACATCCACTCCATCCGCTCCACCGTCCGCCCCGGCAACTCCGGCGGGCCCCTCCTCACCACCGACGGCCAGGTCTTCGGCGTCGTCTTCGCCCGTTCCACCTCGGACGCCGAGACGGGTTACGTCCTCACCGTGGACGAGGTCGCCGCCGACGCGGAGCGCGCGGCGAACGCGATGGCGGCGGTGGACACGGGTGACCTGGTGACCTCGTGAGCCGCCCAGGGCTGTCGTACCTCTGGGTGATCAGAGCCGACGGCCCATCAGCACGTCGTCCACGTATGCCCCGTCCAGCAGGAACTCCTCCGGCAGGATCCCCTCCACCACGAAGCCCTCGGACTCGTAGAGCTTCCTGGCCGGGGTGTTGTGGCCGAGGACCCGCAGGGTGAGCCGGCGGGCGCCGCGGCGGCGTGCCTCGTCCTGCGCGGCGCGCAACAGCGCCCGTGCGACGCCCGCTCCGCGCGCCTCGTCGGCGACGGCGAGGCCCTGGATCTGGCGGACATGTGTGTGGCAGGCGAGCGGGGTGGGGCGGCCGAGCCGGAGGTAGCCGACGACGGTGCCGCCGAGTTCGGCGACGAGGTGGTCCTGAGCTCCGTAACGCTCGTTGAAGAACGGCTCGTAGGGCCGTCGGGGTCGCTCCTGGACGGAGTGCAGCGTGGACCAGGTGACGCGGTCGAGTCGGCCGAGCGTGTCCTCGTCGTCCGAGGTCGCGAAGCGTATGTACGGAACGGGCATGGTGGCCACTGTATGGCGGTGCCCGGGCGATCGAAGGGCTGTTGTGCGCCTCTGGGGCCACCGCATCGCCGCAGGCCGGGCAGGATGGGGGCATGACCGTTGAATCGCCCGTTCCGCCCGGTTCTCGTATCGCGATCGCCGGTGCGTCCGGCCTGATCGGTTCGGCGCTGGCCCGCTCCCTCACCGACGACGGCTACGAGGTGCTCCGGCTCGTGCGGCGGGCGCCCCGGGCGCGGGGCGAGGTGCGCTGGGACCCGGACGCGCGGCAGGTCGACGTGGCGGGGCTCGCGGGGTGCGCGGCCGTTGTCAACCTCGCGGGCGCGGGGGTCGCCTCCCGCCGCTGGACGGACGCGTACAGGGCGACGATCCGCAACAGCCGGGTGCTCGGCACCCGGACACTCGCCGAGGCCGCCGCCTCCCTCGACACACCGCCGAGCGTGTTCGTCAACGGCAGCGCGATCGGCTTCTACGGCTTCACGGGCGACCGGGTCGTGGACGAGTCGGCGGAGCCGGGGTCGGAGTTCCTGTCCGCGTTGTGCGTGGAGTGGGAGGGGGCGACCGAGGCCGTGCGGGAGGCCGGGATCCGTACGGCGTTCGCCCGTACGGGGCTGGTGGTGGCCCGGGGCGGGGGCGCCTGGGGTCCGCTGTTCCCGCTGTTCAAAGCCGGGTTGGGCGGGCGGATGGGGAACGGCCGCCAGTACTGGAGCTTCATCTCCCTCCACGACGAGGTCGCCGCCCTGCGCCACCTCCTCTTCACGCCGTCCCTGTCCGGCCCGTTCAACCTGACGGCGCCGGCCCCGCTCACCAACCGCGAGATCACGGCGGCCATGGGCCGGGTCCTGCACCGGCCCACCCTGTTCACCGTGCCCGCCCCCGCGCTCCGGCTCGCTCTCGGCGGGGTCGCCGGCGACGTCCTCGGCAGCACGCGGGCCGTCCCGGCGCGGTTGTTGGAGTCGGGCTTCACGTTCACGTATCCGGAGATCGACGCCGCGATCCGGGCGGCGACGGGGGGTTGAGGGTCGGCGGGGGTTCGTCGTCGGGTGCGGGCCCGGTGGGGGCTTCTCGCGCAGTTCCCCGCGCCCCTTGAGGGCCTACGGCCCTCTCGGGCCGAAAAGCAC
>NZ_JBHVDX010000367.1:0-6097 GCF_042802555.1 Streptomyces sp. NPDC057474
CCTCGAGGAGGGGCGCCCCCACCGCCGTTGTGCTGGAAAGCGGGCGAGAGCCGGAGGGCTGCTCAGCCGCCCGCGAGCTGCTGCTTGACGATGGCGGCGACCCGGCCGCCCTCGGCGAGCCCGGCCACCTTCGGGTTGACGATCTTCATGACCTGCCCCATCGCGCGCGGGCCCTCGGCGCCGGCCGCACGAACCTCCTCGACGGCCTGGACGACGATCTGCTCCAGCTCCTCGTCGGAGAGCTGCTTGGGCAGGTAGTCGGCGAGGATCACGCCCTCCGCCTTCTCCCGCTCGGCCGATTCGGTACGACCGCCCTGGGCGAAGGCGTCCGCGGCCTCGCGACGCTTCTTCGCCTCCTTGGTGATCACCTTGAGTACCTCGTCGTCGGAGAGCTCGCGCTTCTCCTTGCCCGCGACCTCTTCCTTGGTGATCGCGGTGAGCGTCAGCCGGAGCGTCGAGGAGCGGAGCTCGTCGCGCCCCTTGATCGCGGCGTTGAGGTCTTCCTGCAGCTTCGACTTGAGCGTGGTCATGGCATCGATTGTCGCAGGTGTGGTGCGAGAAGCGCGCCTTGATTTCGCTGGTGTGTGCGGATCGGCTGCTGATCGGGGGCGCGCACCGGAGTGGGTTGTCCACAGGGGGAGTTGACGATCGGCGGTGGCGGTCGGCGGTTGTCCACAGGCCCGCGCTCGGGCTCGGCGGGGTCTGACACGATGGACACATGCGAGCGCGATACGGAGTACCTCTGGGGATCGCGGCGGCCGGTGCCGCCGGTGTGGTGTACGCGGCGGGTTTCGAGGCCCGCTCCTTCCGGCTGCGGCGGGTGACGGTGCCGGTGCTGCCACCGGGCATGCGGCCGCTGCGCATACTCCAGGTCTCCGACATCCACATGGTGAGCGGGCAGCGCAAGAAGCAGCGCTGGCTGCGTTCCCTGGCCGGGCTGCGCCCCGACTTCGTGATCAACACCGGGGACAACCTGTCCGACCCCGAGGGCGTCCCCGAGGTGCTGGACGCGCTGGGCCCGCTGATGGAGTTCCCGGGCGCGTACGTCTTCGGCTCGAACGACTACTACGGCCCGAAGCTGCGCAACCCCGCCCGTTACCTCCTGGAGAAGACCCAGGGCCGCCACGGTCTGAACGGCAACAAGCCGGTGGTCGGCGCCATCCACAACCCGTGGGAGGACCTGCGTGACGGCTTCGACGGGGCGGGTTGGCTCAACCTCACCAACACCCGCGGCGAGCTGAAGGTCGAGGGCATGTCCGTCGAGCTCACCGGCCTCGACGACCCGCACATCAAGCGGGACCGCTACGCCCGTGTGGCGGGCGGCCCGTCCGACTCCGCCGACCTCTCCCTGGGCGTCGTCCACGCCCC
The DNA here is from genome assembly GCF_042802555.1 of Streptomyces sp. NPDC057474. NCBI lineage: Bacteria > Bacillati > Actinomycetota > Actinomycetes > Kitasatosporales > Streptomycetaceae > Streptomyces > Streptomyces sp. NPDC057474. The sequence continues at coordinate 1,369 of NZ_JBHVDX010000367.1, forward strand.
CTATCTCCGTACCCTCGACGCCTTCACCGCCGACGGCTACCCCCTGATCCTGGCCGGCCACACCCACGGCGGGCAGCTCTGCATCCCCTTCTACGGCGCCCTCGTCACCAACTGCGACCTCGACACAGAGCGCGTGAAGGGCCTCTCGACTCACACGGCTGACGGCCGGACCGCGTACATGCACGTCTCGGCCGGGTGCGGCACGAATCGCTACACCCCGGTGAGGTTCGCCTGCCCGCCGGAGGCCTCGCTGCTGACGTTGGTGGGGCGGGAGGGTTAAAGGGGCTGCGGGGAGGATTGCCGGGGTCGTCTGAGCGGGGGAGACGATGAGGCCTGGTGGTGAAGGCTGCCGCCAGGGTGTTGACCCGTACGGATCATCCTGGATGGCCCGCTTCGTCGGGGCGTCCTAGCGTGAGCGCATGACCGCACCGATACCCAGGGACATCCCCGACCTGCCCCCGATCTCGGGCATTCCCGCGCCGGTGACGTCCGTCGTGCCCGCGACGGCGGTGGTGGCACCGGCCCGACGCCCACTGGCAGCGGCGGGCCGCGCTCTGGTGGCGCTGGCGGCGGCAGCGGCCGTGGTGACCGAGATGGTGCTGGGCAGCCCCCTACGGGCGTTCAGTCATTTCTCGGTGCAGAGCACGGCCCTGGTTGCAGTGGTCTTCGCCGCCTCGGCCCGCCGCGCGTGGTCGGCCCGCCGCCCCTTGCCGTCCCTGGTGACAGGCGGCACGGTTCTCTACGCCGTGATCACGGCCTTGGTGTACCACCTGATCCTGATGAAGGACGCGACGGCCTTCTCCATGACGATGACGCCGACGGGAGCCCCGGCCACCCCCACGGGCTGGCTCCCCTTGACGAACGTCGCCTTCCACACGGCGATCCCCCTCGCGGTGGTGGCGGACTGGCTGCTCCTGACCCGCCCGTCGACGCCACGCCTGAGCCACGCGGCGGCCTGGCTGCTCTACCCGCTGACGTACCTGGCGTTCACGCTCGGCCGAGCCGCCCTGCTGACCCCCGACTGGCCGGCCCCGTACCTCTACCCGTTCCTGGACGTCGACCGCCACGGCTACAAGAGCGTCCTCGGCAACGCCCTCCTCCTGGGCCTCGCCTTCTACGCCCTCTCGCTCCTCCTCATCGCCGTCGACCACCTCCGCCCGGACCCCGTACACCCTCGTCGGGGCCGCCCCGACCGCCACGACCGCCGCCCCGAAAACCGGATTTCGTCTCCAGCCACCGGTGGGCTAAAGTAAACGACGTCGCCGCGACAAGCAGTGACAATCGGGGTGTAGCGCAGCTTGGCAGCGCGCTTCGTTCGGGACGAAGAGGTCGTGGGTTCAAATCCCGCCACCCCGACAGTGAGGTACCAGGTCAGGGCCTGATCCGCGAGAGCGAGTCGGGTCCTGACCTGTTTTTCGGGTCTCTTGGGAACCATGAAGAACCGCCTGCGAATCCAGTTCTCGGACGGCTATCGCCCCCGTCCCGGGGAGACGGCGCCCGGAACATCACGGGGAAAGCCGTCGAGGCAGGCGCGGATACACCTCGCGGCGGGGTGCCGGTTGCCTTCCTCGGTACGTTCGTCGACTCGCTCTCGACGGGGCTGTCGGCCAGGAAGGCCGCCCCCATGGGTGGCCTTCCGCGCATTCGAAGGACGCGCAGCCAGCGGGCCGGGAGTGCGGTCCACCGTCAGCCCTGGGTTCCGGTTCGGGTGCGCGAAGGCGCCGCGAACCGTACCGGAGTGGGAGGCGTGCGCCTCGAAGTGAGCAAGCCCCCGCGACGGTGAGCCATGTCACAAGGAACGACAGAACCCATCGCACACCTTTGCGATGATCGGTGGGTGGCGGTACCGCCCCCGGCGCGGGATGCTGCTCAGCGTCTCGCGTCCGGCGCTGAAGCAGGGCTCGGTGGACACCACCGAGGGCGAGGCCGTCACCAGCGTCGTCTACGGCGTCCCGCTCACCGGCACCAAGGCACCGCACGCCATGGGCACCGGCGATGTCGCGAAGTGGGGGCAGCTCGACGCCCCGAGCGACGCCACCGCCGTCCTTCCCGCCGACTCCGTGCCCTCGTCCCACGACGGCGCGAATCTGACCGGCGGCGGATACACGCGCGCCGAGGTGCACTACCTCGACGCCTCCGGCCGTACCGTCAACACGGCGGAGCCCGGCAAGCACATCAGCACCACCGAGTACGACCGGTTCGGCAACAACGTCCGTGAACTGAGCGCGGCCAACCGGGCGCTGGCGCTCGGCACGGCGGACGCGCAGAAGGACACGCTGACGGGTCTGGGGATCATCTCCCGGCCCTCGGCCGAGCGAGCCCATCTGCTGTCGACGACCTCCCTGTTCAACGAGGCCGGCACCCGGGAGCTGGAGGAGTTCGGTCCGCTGCACCGGGTGGACCTGACCGAGGACCTCAAGGACGGAACCACCGTCCTGGTCAACGCCGACACCTCCGTGCCCGCCCGCACCTGGACGGTCATCGAGTACGACGAGGGCCGGCCCACCGACGGCACGGCCAAGGTCAAGGACCAGGTCACGCTCAAGATCGTCGGCGCCCGGGTCCGCGACTACTACTCGGTCATGGGTGAGAAGCGGGTCACCGAGACCCAGTACGACTGGGCCAAGGGCCTTCCGGAGCTGGTCATCCAGGACTCCGGCGGCCTGAACCTGACGACCACCGCCGCGTACGACGCACAGGGTCGGATCACCGACGTCGTGCCTCCGGCCGGCACCGGCGACGACGCCGCCACCCGCGTCACCGAGTACTGGGCGGCCGACGGCACCGGCTTCTGCAAGGGCCGCCCCGAGTGGGCCGACCAGGTCTGCTGGAGCGGACCCGCCGGAAAGATCACCGGCGGCGGCAGCCGGCCCGACGAGGTGACCGACTCCACCGTGGAGTACGGCTACTTCGGCCAGCCCACCAAGATCACCGACACGGCCAACGGCCAGTCGCGCACGACCACCCGGTCGTACGACGACGCTGCCCGGCCGCTGAAGACCACGGTGACCGGCGGCCTCGGCCAGACGGTCCCGGAGTCCACCGTGGAGTACGACCCGGCGACGGGCCAGATCACCAGGATCACCTCTCCGACGGCGGGCACCATCACCAAGGCGTACGACAAGCTCGGCCGCCTCATCTCGTACACCGACGCCGACGCGGGCAGGACCACCACCGCCTACGACGCGCTCGACCGCGCGGTCAAGGTCAGTGACTCCGTCCCGTCGACCGTCACCTACACCTTCGACCACGGCGCCGAGCCGCGCGGACTGGTCACCAAGGCCAGCGACTCCGTCGCCGGTGACTTCTCCGCCACGTACGACGCGGACGGTTCTGTCACCTCCGAGAAGCTGCCCGGCGGCTACACCCTGAACGTCACCGAGGACGCCACCGGCGCCCCGACGGCCAGGGCCTACACGCGGGACAGCGACGGCACCACCGTCTACACCGATGTGGTGACCCGGTCCGCCCAGGGGCGGACGACCAGCCACTCCGGCTGGTCCGACCAGCGCTACGGCTATGACAAGGCCGGGCGTCTGACCACGGTCGAGGACACCGTCGGCGAGGTGTGCACCCAGCGCACGTACGCCTTCGACAAGCGCTCCAACCGCACCGGTCTGACCACCGCGACGGGCGAGGTCTCCGGCGCCTGCCCCGCCTCGGGAGGTACCACCACCAGCCACACCTACGACAGCGCCGACCGGCTCGTCGACTCCGGCTACGTCTACGACGCCTTCGGCCGCACCACCGCCCTGCCGGGCGGCACCGTCGACTACTACGCCAACGACCTCGCCTACCGGCAGACCGCGGGCGGCGAGCGGCAGACCTGGCAGCTCGACGCGGCCATGCGTTTCCGCTCCTGGAAGACCGAGACCGGCAGTGGCACCACCTGGACGCAGACCGGGTCCAAGGTCAACCACTACGGCGACGACAGCGACAACCCCCGCTGGCTCGTCGAGGACACCGCGAGCGGAGCCGTCAGCCGCAACGTGACGTCCGTCTCCGGCGACCTGGCCGCGGTCACCGGCAAGACCGGTGACACGGAGCTGCAGTTCACGACCGTCCACGGCGACGTGGCGCTCCAGCTCCCGTTGGACGTGAGCCGGGCGCCCGTCGTCATCGACACGGACGAGTACGGCAACGTCCGCGAGGGCGGCGGCGCCGACCGCTACGGCTGGCTCGGCGCCAAGCAGCGCTCCGCCGAGACCCCCACCGGTCTCCTCCTCATGGGAGCCCGCCTCTACAACCCCACCACCGGCCGCTTCCTGTCCGTCGACCCCATCACGGGCGGCAGCTGCAACAGCTACGAATACGTCTGCGGTGACCCCGTCAACCTGGTCGACCTCGACGGCAGGATGACGGCGGTCGCCCTGGTCGGCATGGCCGGACTCGGCGTCAGCGCCGGCACGGTGCTCGCCGTGATCGGGGTGGGCGCGGTCGTCGCGATCATCGCGCTGATCTGGTGGAAGGGCAAGAAGTGGGCCGTCAACAAGGTCCGCACCCTGTGGAAGGAGGCCCGCAAATCCGGGAAGGAAAGGGCGAGCGACGCTCCGAGCTTCGTCAAGGGGAAGAACAAGATCCCCGGGAAATCGGCGCAGCAGTCGGCGGTGGAGTACTTCAAGAGTGCCTTCAAGCGCCCGCCGACCAAAAAGGAGATGGGCCCCGGTGGGCCCATCAACAAGGCTAAGAAGTATCTCGACCGCAAGTAGATAAGGCACCGGAACGAAAC
>NZ_JBHVDX010000368.1:0-6067 GCF_042802555.1 Streptomyces sp. NPDC057474
GGCCTGAAAAGCATGGGGCGCAGCCCCTGCTTCTCAGGGGCGCGGGGAACTGCGCGACCAGCCCCCACCGGACCCGCGGGTGGGGGTCGAAGGGGCGCAGCCCCTGTGGATGGGACGGGTAGGGGCGGCGGGGGCGCAAAACGTAGGCTTCGACACGTGAAAGAACACTTCGGCTTCGGCCCGGCCACCGGCATCGGTTCCATGCCCGGCGGCGACGCCCGAGAGGCCGCCAAGACCGTCACCGGGACGTTCGAGTGGCCCGAGACGGGGATGGCGTACCTGCCCGAACTGCCCGGCAGGGGCCCCGGCGCCGACATGATCGGCAGAACCGCCGGAATGCTGGTCGAGCTGTACGCGCGCGTGGAGCCCAGCGGTTGGCGGATCGGGGACCGGCCCGGGCGGGACAGCAAGCGGGCGCGGTCGTGGCTGGGCGAGGACCTGGACGCCCTGGAGGAGTTCACGCAGGGGTACGACGGCCCGCTGAAGGTGCAGGCCGTCGGCCCGTGGACGCTCGCCGCCGCCCTGGAGCTGAGGAACGGCGAGGTGGCCCTCTCCGACCCCGGCGCCTGCAGGGACCTCGCCGGCTCGCTCGCCGAGGGTCTGCGCCAGCACCTCGCAGAGGTCCGCCGACGCGCACCGGCAGCCCAACTCGTCCTCCAGCTCGACGAACCCTCCCTCATCGCCGTCCTGCGCGGCCAGGTGAGGAGCGCGAGCGGCTACCGCACCCACCGCGCCGTCGACCGCCAACTCGTCGAGGCCACACTCAGGGACGTCATCGACGTCCACACCTCGGAGGGTGCGGTCGTCGTGCACTCCTGCGCCCCCGACGTACCCTTCGCGCTCCTGCGCCGGGTCGGCGCCACCGGGATCTCCTTCGACTTCTCCTTGCTCACCGAACGTGACGACGACGCGATCGGGGAAGCGGTCGAGGGGGGCACGAAGCTGTTGACCGGTGTCGTGCCGACGGCGGAGGGCCCATTGTCGGACCCTGCCGGTAGCGTCATGGGTGTCAGGACGCTGTGGCGCAGGCTGGGGCTGCATCCGGGGCTTCTCGCGGAGGCGGTCACGGTCACTCCGACGTGCGGGCTCGCGGGGGCCTCCCCGGCGTACGCGCGCCGGGCGCTCGCCCATTGCGTCAAGGCGGCGAGATCTCTCGCGGACAACCCAGAGTAACGGGAGGACAACACGGTGGCCGGCGACAAGGACGCACAGCCCACATCGGTACCCGCCGAGGCACGCGAGAAGCACGCGCGGCTCGCCGAGCAGATCGAGGAGCACCGCTTCCGGTACTACGTGAAGGACGCTCCCATCGTCAGCGACACGGAGTTCGACGAACTCCTGCGCACCCTGGAGGCGTTGGAGGAGGAGTATTCCGAGCTGCGCACCCCGGACTCGCCGACGCAGAAGGTCGCCGTCGAGTACGAGACCGACCTCGCCGAGGTGGAACACCGCGAGCGCATGCTCTCCCTCGACAACGTCTTCGACGACGAGGGGCTCGCCGCCTGGGCCGAGCGCGTGGCCAAGGACGTCGGCACGTCCGACTACCACCTGCTGTGCGAGCTCAAGATCGACGGCCTCGCGGTGAACCTGACGTACGAGGACGGCAGGCTCACCCGTGCCGCCACCCGCGGTACCGGGCGGACCGGCGAGGACGTCACGCCCAACGTCAAGACGATCGCGGAGATCCCGCACCGGCTGAAGGGCGACCGTGTCCCGCGGCTCGTCGAGATCCGTGGCGAGGTCTACTTCCCGATGGAGGCCTTCCAGGGTCTCAACGAACGCCGCGTGGCGGCCGGTGAGAAGCCGTACGCCAACCCCCGCAACTCCGCCTCGGGTTCGCTGCGCCAGAAAGACCCCAAGGTCACGGCCACCCTGCCGCTCCACATGGTCGTCCACGGCATCGGCGCCCTGGAGGGCTTCGACGGCGGTTTCACCCGTCTCTCCCAGGCCTACGACCTCCTCAAGTCCTGGGGCCTGCCCACCGCCGAGCACAACAAGGTGGTCGACGACCTCGACGGCGTACGGGAGTTCATCGCCCACTACGGCGAGAACCGCCACTCCGTGGCGCACGAGATCGACGGTGCGGTCGTCAAGCTCGACGAGATCCGTCTGCAGGGCCGTCTCGGATCGACGGCGCGCGCACCCCGCTGGGCGATCGCGTACAAGTACGCGCCGGAAGAGGTCAACACCAAGCTCATCGACATCAAGGTGGGCGTCGGCCGGACCGGCAGAGTCACGCCGTACGCCCAGGTCGAGCCGGTCACGGTGGCCGGCTCGGAGGTCGAGTTCGCCACGCTGCACAACCAGGACGTCGTCAAGGCCAAGGGCGTCCTCATCGGGGACACGGTCGTGATCCGCAAGGCCGGTGACGTCATCCCCGAGATCCTCGGGCCGGTCGTGGACCTGCGCGTCGAAGGCGGGACGCGGCCGTTCGTGATGCCGGCCGAGTGCCCGGAGTGCGGGACGACGCTGCGTGCGATGAAGGAGGGCGACATCGACCTGCGTTGCCCCAACGCCCGCAGCTGCCCGGCCCAGTTGCGGGAGCGCGTCTCGTATCTGGCGGGCCGGGAATGCCTGGACATCGAGCACTTCGGCGGTGTCGCCGCCGCCGCCCTCACCCGGCCCCTGGAGCCGGCCGACCCGCCCCTGGTCGACGAGGGCGACCTCTTCGACCTCACGGTGGAAAAGCTGCTTCCCATCAAGGCGTACGTCCTGGACGCGGACAGCGGTCTGCCCAAGCACGACCCCAGGACGGGCGAGCCGAAGATCGTCACCGTCTTCGCCAACCAGAAGGGTGAGCCCAAGAAGAACACGCTCGCTCTGCTCGAGAAGATCGAGGAGGCCAAGAGCCGTCCGCTCGCCCGTTTCCTCAACGGGCTCTCCATCCGCCACGTCGGACCGGTCGCCGCGCAGGCCCTGGCCCGCGAGTTCCGTTCGATCGACCGTATCGAGCAGGCCACGCAGGAGGAGCTCACGGCGGTCGACGGCGTGGGCGCCATCGTCGCGAAGGCACTCGAGGAGTGGTTCGCCGAGGAATGGCACCGAGAGATCATCCGTAAGTGGAAGGTGGCCGGTGTCCCGCTGGAGGAAAAGGGCTCCGGCGAGGACGAGGGACCCAGGCCCCTCGAAGGGCTGACGGTCGTCGTGACCGGCACACTCGAACACCACACGCGCGACGGGGCCAAGGAAGCGCTGCAGAGCCGGGGCGCCAAGGTGACCGGTTCGGTTTCGAAGAAGACCTCATTCGTCGTAGTGGGTGAGAATCCGGGCTCCAAGTACGACAAGGCGATGCAGCTCAAGGTGCCCGTCCTGAACGAGGACGGCTTCGCCGTGCTGCTCGAACAGGGACCGGACGCGGCGGCGGAAGTCGCGCTCCCGATCGAGGAGTAGGGGTTGAAGGCCACCCGTTCGGCGCATACCAGATGCATACGGGTGGCCGGTCGCATTCGGGCAACCGACGTCGACCGCTGCCCGTGGAAGCCTTGTGCGGCCTACTGTTGAGGTGTGCGCCTGCCGTGCCCGGACGCGTGGTGGGTTTCGGACGCGGTGCCGTTGAGGTTGTCGGGAGCAACGGGCCGCGTGGCGTGGGCACCGCCGGCTGTGAGAGGGACGGGAATGGAACCGACCGAGAGCGTCGCCCCGGACTCACGGCTGCGCCTGCGCCGGGTGTCCGGGGCCTGGCGATGGGGGCGCTCCCTGCTCATGGGAGGACGCCCGTTCGAGGGAAGCCGAGAACGGGGCCCCGGGCAGACGACGACGGCGGGGTCCAGGGTCGGGGCGGCACGGCCGCCGGGCCGTGCGGGCGCGAGCGCACGCGGCTCCCTCGTACCGGGCCCGGCACAGCTCACCTCCGGCACCACGGTCGGCACGGGTGGAGCACCTGCCGTCACGGGCGCCCTCAGCGAGGGCCGCGCACACGAACTGCCGGGGCACGACGCCGATCGGCACCTGTCCTGGCCCGCGCTGCCCGCCGTGATCGTGGGCCTCGCCGGCGCCATCCTGGGCGCCGGCTTCTACCGGGCGTTCGCCGGACAGCACGCGCTCTTCCCGGCCGGAGCGGTCGGCTGGTCCCTCGCCCTCCTGACCGGCATCATCGTCGGCCATCTCGTCGCCATGGGCCGCGCCCGCTGGTGGGGCGGCACCGGCTCCGGCGCCGCCCTCACCCTCGCCGTCCTGCTGCTGTACGGCTGGGTGGCCGCCGGGATGGTCAGCCTCACCGTCGTCGTCCTCGTCGGCATCGCCCGCCGGGGCCGCTGGCGCCAGGGCGTACTGCACGGCGCGGTCGACATCCTCGGCATCGGCGCCGGCGCGCTCGTCCTGAGGGTCTTCGGCCGCGTCCCCTCGGTGGAGCGGCCCTGGGACCCGGACAGCTGGAACCTCTACTCGGCGCCCCAGGTGGCCCTGGTCGCCATCGCCTATCTCGCGGTCAGCCGCGCCCTGCTCTGGCATCTGGCCGCACCGCGCGGCGGTCTGCCCACCGTCGCGCGTACGGCCCTGGTCAGACAGGGGCTCGTCGCCGTCGCGCTGCTCGGCATCGCCCCGCTCGTCTGTGTCGTCGCCACCGCCCAGCCCCTGCTGCTGCCACTCTTCGCCATCCCTCTCATCGCGCTCGACTCCACCTTGTGGATAGCCCGCGCCCGGGCCGAGGAGCAGCTGCGAGACCCGCTCACCGGACTGCCGAACCGCCAGTGGCTGCTGGAACGGACCTGGACCGCCCTGGACGACGCCGAACGCATCGGCGCGAGGTCGGCACTGATGCTGATCGACCTCGACCGCTTCAGGTCCGTCAACGACACGCTCGGGCATCTCGCGGGCGACCGGCTGCTGTTGCAGATAGCGGATCGGCTGCGGGTCGCCCTGCCGCGCGGAGCGGAGGCCGCGCGGCTCGGCGGTGACGAGTTCGCCGTACTGCTGCCCGTCGCCGACTCCACGACGTCCGCGTCGCGTGTCGCCCGCAACCTCGTCGCCGCGCTCGGCTCACCGCTCGACCTCGACGGGCTCACCCTCGTCCTGGAGGCCAGTGCCGGGCTCGCCGTCTTCCCCGACCACGCGCTCGACGCGGAGGGGCTGCTGCGGCGGGCGGACGTGGCGATGTACCAGGCGAAGCGGGACCGTACGGGCGTCGAGGTGTACGAGTCCAAACGGGACTCGAACACCCCGGACCGGCTCGGTCTGCTGGGCGATCTGCGGCGCGCGCTCGACGCCCAGGAGGTCGAGCTGCACTACCAGCCGAAGGTCCGTTTCGACGGCCAGGTCGCCGGCCTCGAGGCTCTGGTGCGGTGGGTGCATCCCGAGCGGGGGAAGGTACCGCCGGACGAGTTCATAGCGATCGCCGAGTCCTCCGGGCTGATGCCGCATCTGACCGAGTACGTACTGGAGACCGCGCTCGCGCAGGTGGCGAGGTGGCGGGCACAGGGGCTGCACGTACCGGTCGCCGTGAACGTGTCGCCGCGCGATGTCCACACCCCCGGCTTCGCGGGCGCGGTGGCCGCACGGCTCGCCCGCCACGGGGTTCCCGCCGGGTCGCTGCAGCTGGAGATAACCGAGCATGTGCTGCTCGAAGATCCCCAGCGGGCCGCGGACACCCTCGCCGGGCTGACCGGGCACGGGGTGAAGATGTCGCTCGACGACTTCGGGACGGGGTACTCGTCGCTGGTGCATCTGCGGCGGCTGCCCGTGAGTGAGCTGAAGATCGACCGGTCGTTCGTGGCTCGGCTGGCGATCGACAACGAGGACGCGGAGATCGTGCGCTGCACGGTGGATCTCGCGCATTCGCTCGGGCTGCTCGTCGTCGCGGAAGGTGTCGAGGACGACGAGACGTGGGAGCGGTTGCGGGATCTCGGGTGCGACGCTGTGCAGGGGTGGCTTGTCGCTGCGGCGATGCCTCCCGAGGAGGCCACGGCGTGGTTGCGGGCGCGGGGGTCGCGGGGGTGGCAGCGGCCGGCCGCGGCTTTGCCTGCGGCGACGGCGGACGAGTAAGCGCCTGACAGCTCGGGGAACGCGGGTTCGTGGGCGGGTGCGGGCACGGTGGGGCTTCTCGCGCAGTTCCCCGCGCCCCTAAAGATCC
>NZ_JBHVDX010000369.1:0-6053 GCF_042802555.1 Streptomyces sp. NPDC057474
CGAGGCGGGCGGCGGCCGAGGCGGGCAGCGGGCGAGGCGGGCGGCGGCCGAGGCGGGCAGCGGGCGAGGCGGGCGGCGGCCGAGGCGGGCAGCGGAGTTCCGGTGGTGCCGGTCGCGCCGGTGGCGCCGGTCGTGCCGGTCGTCTGGCCGCTATCTGCCGCGCCGGTTGGGGTCGGGTCCGCTCGGCCCCTGCGGAGGCGTCGCCCGGCCGGGGGCGGGGCGCGGTCCCTGCCCCGGGGCCTGCGGCGGGGTGGTGGGCCCGCCGGAGCGTGGGGCGCTGCGGGAGCGCGCGGCGGCGGCCGAGGGGGACGGTGACGTTGAGGCCGAGGGGGCTGTCGGCGGTGGGGCCGAGGCTGCCGGGGCTGCAGGTGGTGGGGCCGAGGCTGCCGGGGCTGCAGGTGGTGGGGCCGAGGCTGCCGCGGCTGCAGGTGGTGAGGCCGAGGCTGCCGCGGCTGCAGGTGGTGAGGCCGAGGCTGCCGGAGCTGTCGGCGGTGACGCCGAGGCTGAGGTCGGGGCCAGCTGTGTCGCGGCGGTCGGCGTCAGCAGGGGGCGGGCCTGGTCCTCGATGCGGGTGAGCCGGCCCGGCCACTCGGGGCCCAGCGTCCGGGCGGTCTCGCGCAGGCGCAGCTGGGTGGTGACGAAGGAGTCGCTCTCGGCCGGCGTCCAGGGGCGGGCGCGTTCCGTGGCGAGGGCCCGGCGCAGGTCGGGCGGGGCGGTCCAGCTGCCGGTGTCGTCGAGGGAGTTGCTGTAGCGGGGCTTGCTCTCGCCCCGGCGGTAGACACTCGCGAGGTCGGCGAGGGCGCCCCGGTCGACGCGGTCGGCGAGTTCGAGGATGCCGGCGTAGGACTCGTCGGCGTTGGACTGCACGGTCAGCCGCCCCTGGCCCCGGTCGGCGAGCTGCTCGACGTACCGGTTGACGATGCCCTGGTTGCTCATCGCCTGCGGCACGCCCATGAACAGGGCCTCGACGCGCGCGCCGGAGTCCCGGTAGGCCCGCATCTTCTCCTCCACGGCCCGCGCGTTCTGCGAGGTCTCCTGGATGATCGCGTGCAGCCCGTGCTCGCGGACGTACGCCTCGGCCCGGGCCATCCAGGCCCGTCCGTCGGCCCGGGTGTAGGCGGCCATCAGGGTGTCGTCCTCGGCCATCAGCCGGGCGTACGCGGGGTGGTAGGGCTTGTAGAGGTCGCTGTCGACGTCCGCGAAGCCGCCGTGCCGGTCGAGCACACCGGCGACCATCTCGGTGACCCTGCTCTTGCCGGCGCCGGGCTGGCCGACCAGGAAGACCACGGTGGGCGTCTCCTGCCCGACGCGGCCCGCCAGGAGGTCGGGGACGATGCGCTCGCGGAAGATCCGCAGGTTCTCGGCGTCGGAGAGCCGGTGGCGCTCCACCTCGGCGGGGTCGATGACGCGGGTGGGTGGGGTGGGCTGGAGTGGCGCCGGGCGGGGCTGGTGTCCGGCCGGGTCGGTCACGTGAGGTCCGCCAGGACCTCGCGGGCGAGCCGGGCGTAGCGCGCGCGGGCGTCGGTGATCTGCTCCCGGTCGGCCGAGCGCAGCCGCTCACGCTCCTTCGCCAGCCGCCCCTGCGCGGCGCGCGCCGCCTCGATGACGGCCGGGTCGGGGACGTCCTTGGCCTCCTCCGCCGCGATCCGCGCGCTGTAGGCGCCGACCGCCCCGTTCACGGCCTCGATGGCCGCCTCGTACGCCGCGGTCTCCTCGTTCGACCAGTCGTGCGACTCCAGGTCGTGGGTCACCGAGATGCCGTTGCCGCGTGCGGCGTTCCGTGAGGCGTTCCGTGGAGCGCCCTGCGGACTGTCCTGCGGAGCGCCGTGTGGAGTGTCCTGTTGAGCGCCGTATGGAGCGCCCTGCGGGGTGTCCCGTGCGGTCATGTGTCCCTCCGGTGTCCCGGTTCCAGTGGTCATTGTGGGGGACGGCGGAGGAGGGGAACGGGGTTCCCGCGAACTCGGGAGGGGGCGGCGTGAGAAGCCCGGCGACTCAGCCCCCGGTCGCCCACTCCCGCAGCAGGGCCTCCCGCTCCTCGCGCCGTGGGGTTCCCTCGGCGGCGTGGACGCGGCCCCATTCCGCGAGGGTGTCGACCTCCGCCGTACCCGCCGCCAGGCACTCCAGCAGGGCGACGGAGAGGTCGTACTCGGACTGGACGTAGCCGCCGAGGGAAGCGGCCGACTGTGCGTTCAGTTCGACGGTCCGGTCGGCGGTCTCCAGGTGCACCTCGAACGCGGCCGCGGCGTCACCGCCTCCCGCGACGGCGTTGAGGACGAGGTCGACGGCCGTGGTGGCGAGCAGTCGGGCGCCGGACCGGATCCGTACGTACCGCACGGCGACCGACCGGATCTCCGACCAGCCCCACACGGCGCTCTGGCTGGTCCCGAGCCCCTCCACCCAGTCCCGCGTCAGCCGCACCCCACACCCGTACCCCTCCGGCCGCGCCCCGACGTACACCCCACCGTCCTCGGCGATCCAGAACAGTCCGACCATGGCCATGAGTGCCTCCCCAACCGGCGACGTACGCGTTTCCCCTGGTGAGACGCGGCTCCGGCCCGGAAAGTTCAGCGAGGGTTCAGCGCCCCAACGCCGTCCGCAGGGTCATCCCGTGGCGGACGCGCAGGCGCCATATCCAACACAGGGGAGAGAGGAGGGCGGGACGATCTCGCCGCGCGGTGCCTCGGCCATGAGCCGGCACGCCCCCACCTCCAGGGCGATGACACCGAGCACCGCGAGCGGACCCACCAGCCGACGTGCGTACACGCGCCCCGGCGGGGACCGTGCCACGCAGATGACGACCGTGACACCGATGGCCCCGGCGACCGGCAGAACGGCACAGCCGATCAGGAGGCTCTCCCGTACGCCGACGACGAACTCCGGCCGCCCCTTCCTCAAGGACGCCGAGCCGCCTTCGGCTTTCGCTCCATGCTCACCGAACGACCCGCTCGCACCGATTCCGCCTTCACCGGTTCCCTAAAGCGCGGTGTGAGAATGTGAGTTACTTGATCAGTCGCGAAGGAGAGCCGGGATGAGCGGCCAGATGCAGCTTGCCGACGCTTACGACATCGTGTACTCGGCGGCGGCACGGATGATGTGGGTGGAAGAGACCCGCGTGTGGCGCCTGGACAGTCCGGGGGGCGGGTGGCCGGAGGAACGCCGGGAGGCGTGGCGTGAGTTGGAAGCGGCGCTGACCGTCTCCGAGGGGCCCGAGCCGCAGGCCGGCGAACCGTCCGACCCCGTACGTCATTTGATCTCCCGTCGGGCCGCGGGCCCTGTCGACCGGCCGATCACTTTCGCGGAGGCGGTCGCGGAGTGGACGGCCCGGATGGTCGAGGATCCGGGTCCCTACGAGCCCCGATTGAAGCCCTATCCGGATGACTTCATGGTGCCGGGGCGGGCGGTGGTCATTCCGGAGGGCCACATGATGGTGCTTACCGGCCCGTTCCGGGACCTGGCGTACCGGCTGGCGCCGGGGCGGCCAGCGGTGACGATCGCCGGGAACACGGCGCAGTTGAGTCGTCTTCTGCACGACGCGGCCGACGAACTGCGTGCGGCGGTCGGCGCGACCGTACCTACCCCGCACCCGGTCGACACGGTCGACGTGGCTCGGGTGTCCCACCGGCCGTCCGACGTGGACGACTTGCAGGCGCGGTACGAAACCCTGTCCCGGGCGGCCTGGCGCGCTTCGGAGAACCTGCCCTCCCTGAAGGACATGCGGGAGTCCGGGGATTTCTCGGTGAACCCCGAAACATCGATCGCCGCTGATGATCTTCAGAACCTGCTGGCCGGAAGGTCGGGGTTGTTCTGGAGGGAAACGCACGATCTGATCGATTCACGCGTGCACAAGGTCTCGGGAGTGGACTGGCCCGAGGGTCAGCCGGTTCCGCAGTTGATCGCAGACGAGGCCGACGCTTTCAAGCGCAGTGTGGAGTTGGGGCGGAAGCCTCGGGCTCCGCACGCAAACGAGCACCGTATCTTCCGTGAGAAGGGAAACCCGGATCACGTTGCCATCTCGGCCGTTCGCGCGGGAATCCTGGCGGAGATTCTGGACGAGTACGCGGCGAGGATCCGCCCGGGCTCCCAGTCCGGCATCATGCACTTCTCCGCGTACGACCTGACGGACTTCATCTCCGAGGGAATCGGCCGCGAGCTCCGGGCAACGTACGGCTTCTGACGCGGACGGATGAGGGCTGAGGAATACGGGGGAATCGGTGTCTGAAGCGCGGTACAACATTCTCGTCGTGTCTGACAACAGCGGCAGGGGCGAGGGAGGTGCGGAGGTATTCAACCAGGAGTTGTCCGAGGCTCTCGCTCGTCGGCACAACGTCACGCTGTTCACGGCCAACCCCAGAATGCCCCAGCACGAGGGCATACAGAAGGTGGTGCAGACAGACCCGCCCCTGATCGATCCCGGGCCCGGGGCGGAAGGCGAACCGAAGCCGATGGAGCGGCGGTACTGGCTCGAAGAGCTCGCCGGCCAGGACCCGGGGCAATACGGGCTGGAAGAACCGGCGGCCAAGCCGTACGACATCATCATCGGGCACTCGCGTTTCTCCGGACCGGCGGCTGCCGAGCTGCGCGAGAACTGGTACCAAGACGCGCGTCTGGTGCACTTCCTGCACACAAGCCCCGAACGGCTTCCGTTCGTGAGGGACCTTGCTCCCGAAGAGGCTGAAGCCAAGGCGGCCAGGGACTCCGCGATCGAACGTGCCCTGATGGAACGGTCGGACGTGGTAGCCGGAGTCGGCCCGCTCCTGGCGGAGGCGAGCAGAGGGCTTTCCTCGCAGGGCGTTCGCATTCCGCATTCCCACGAATTCATTCCGGGCACCAAGATCCACGATCCGGTGCAGCACGACCCTGCGCCGGAGAGGCTGAACCTCTTGGTCATGGGGCGGGTGGGGGATCCCCTCAAAGGCGTGGCGGACGCCGCAGAGGCAGTGCGACGGCTGAACTCGGCAGGCCTCCCTGTCCACCTCACGGTCCGTGGTGTTCGCCCCGAGGAGTTCGAGAAGAATTCGGCGCAGCTCCGGGAACTCACCGGTGGAAACGTCACGGTCAAGCTCTCTACGAAAAGCGAGAACGAGCTCAATGAGGACATCAGAGGCTCTCACGCGGTGATCATGCCCTCGAAGCACGAGGGTTTCGGCATGGTGGCGTCCGAGGGCCTGGGGCACGGTGTCCCCGTTCTGGTCAATGAGGAGAGCGGCGCCGCACAGTTCCTCCGGGATCCCGATCGGTTCCCGCCGGAGATCGGCGGGGCGTGCGTGGTGCCCGAGCCGACCGATGGCACGAGCCGTGCACGAGCCTGGATGCAGGCGATCCGCCAACTCAGTCAGGACCTCCCCCAGCGCCAGGCCGGCGCACTCCGCATACGCGAGATCTTGCAGCAGTACACCTGGGAGCACGCCGCCGAGGCCACCGTCCAGGCCGCGATGGATCAGACGCCCCTGCCGCACCGGGACCCCAGGACCCTGCTCACCGCGCAGGAGCGGGACCTGGTCCGCACCGTGCAGGGGCCGAACGGGCAGTTGCTCAGGCCCGACGCGCCGGAACAGGCGCCGCCGACGCCGGAGCGGCCGGGGCCCGAGGTCGGTGCGCGGCGGGACGGGCCCGGACAGGAGAATCAGGCACCCGGTGCTCCGACGCCGGTGTGGCAGGCGGGCCTGGCACAGAACCAGGCCGGAGCCGAGAGTGCCCGGGGTGCCGCCCCGCCCGACAGCCAGGCGCCCCTGTGGCAGGTGGGTCTTCCGCAGAATCAGGCCGGAGCCGAGAGCGCCCGAGGTGCCGCCCCGCCCGACAGTCAGGCGCCCCTGTGGCAGGTGGGCCTTCCGCAGCATCAGGCCGGCAGCGGAAGCCCCCGAGGCGCCGCTCCGTCCGACAACCAGACCCCCTTGTGGCAGGTGGGCGTATCCCAGGATCCGCCCGCCCCGGGGCGCGGTGCGGGGGAAAGCGAACCGGGACGAACAGGCGGCGCGCAGCAGCCGCCACCCGACCTGTCGGGTCCCCGTGGCGGCGGCGGAGTCGAGGTATGACGGGTGAGGCCGGGGCAGCAC
>NZ_JBHVDX010000370.1:0-5882 GCF_042802555.1 Streptomyces sp. NPDC057474
CCCCACCCACCCGCACCCGCCAACGCACCCGAACCCCCGAGTTCATAGGCGCCCCGCCTTCGAAAGCGTCGGCTTCGGCGTCCATCGCGTGTTCGTGTTGTGCAACTCCCTCTCCGTGTCCGTGATCGACACCTTGATCGGGATCCCCGGCCGCCCGCCCACCTTGATCAGGAAGCGGCCACGACCCGGCGGCTCCTCGTTGCCCCCCGTGCTGGCCCAGCCCGGCGGGGACGACCACGACGACACGAGGTCGATCTCGCGCTCCGACAGCCCGACGATCTCGCCGAGTTCCTTCATCTCCGTACGGGGGAGGCCGGCGCACACGACCATCCCGGCCCGCTCCACGAAGCCGCGCGCCTTCGCCCGGTCGGCCGCGCTGCCCAGCGCCTCCGCGTCCTTCAGGGTGTGCGTGATCTTCGCGTCGCCGAGGCCGAGGGAGCGGTTGAGGCGGGTGAGGGCGTCGATGCGTTCGACGATGCCGGAGGCGGCGCGCAGGGGCCGCCAGAGTTCGTCGAGGACCGTGAAGAACCAGCGCTGTGGGGCCAGGCCCGCGTCCGCGAGGGCGTGCGCCGCCGCGACCGTGCCGAGGCCGTCCGACCACGCCGCCAGCATCGCCGCGGCCGTGAGCTGCGTGTCCGCCTCGCCGATGCGGGAGATGTCGACGCACACGGCGGGCGAGGCAGGGTCGATGCGGGTGGAGGTCTCGGACGCGAAGGTGTCGCCCAGCGGGCCGTCCAACACGCCCAGCAGGGACCGGTGGAGCGGGTCCACCGCCTCCTGGTATCGCGCCACGTCGCCCCGGTCCAGGGTGACCGCGCGGACCCGGTCCGGGCCCTCGTCCAGCACCTTCAGCAGGTCGGGCAGCAGCGGCGGCCGCCCCGGCTTCGTACGTTCCGCGAGGTGGTGCAGGCAGGCCGAGAGGACCGATTGCTCGTGGTCGTCCATCGGGCGGCCCCGGACGATGGTGATGAGCGCCGCGACCATGTTCAGGACGCGGCCGTGCGCCTCCGCCGTCAGTATCCGGCCCCGCTCGCCGCCGATCCGCGCCGCCGCCTCGCCCATCGCGCCGGGGTCGAGGACGTTGATGCCGCCCACCCCGCGCCCGATGGAGATCACCTGGCCGCCGAGCGCCCGTACGGTGTCGGCGTAGTCCGGCTTCAGGTCGCCGAGGACGAGCGGAGTGATACCCGTCGCCGCCATGCCGATCAGCATCCGGTTCACCAGCGTGGACTTGCCGAGGCCCGGCATGCCGAGCATGAAGAGGGACGGGTTGGAGATGTAACGGGCCCGGGTGAACCACGAGATGGGGTCACCGCAGACCGTGGCGCCCGTGTGCAGGTGCTGGCCCAGCGGCACCCCGGTCATCGGGGCGCCGGAGCCCGCCGCGAAGGGCCACAGGCCGCACGCCTGGACCGTCGTCGCCCGCCACAGCGAGGGCGGGTCGACGTGAGCGACCTGTCCGCCGCCGGGGCCGAACCACCCACGCGGGGGAGCCGTCTGAGGACGTACAGCAGCGCGCTTGCTCACAGCGCCTCCCGGATCTGGTACGGAACGAGGGTGTGCTCCCACGGCAGCAGGCCGACGGGGAGCGTGCAGGTGAACGCGGAGGCCTGCATACGGTCGGCCGGGCGCATCAGGACACGGGACGACGCCTGGAGGTTGCGTACGGTGATCGCCGCGTCCGGCAGCTGCTCCTCGCTGTCCACGGTGACCGTCACCATCAGCGAGAACTCCACGAGCCCGGCGCCCGCCGCCTCCTCGGCCGCCGTCTGCTCGGCCGCCTGCATCTCCGAGCTGGCCCGCGCCTGGACCAGCCCCCGCCTGGAGCCCGCCATGAAGTGCGCGGCACGCCGGTCGGCCTCGACGATGCGGGCGGAGGTCGCCGGGTCGATCGGGCGGTAGACCAGCGAGACCCGCTTGCGGCGGGTGCCCGTCGCGGGCTCCAGCAGCCCCCGCAGCACGCTCGACCGGACCGTGCCGCGCGGCGCCAGCGTCAGCATCCACGTCCGCGAGACACCCGAGTCGTGCTTGTACGCCTGCACCGATTCCACGGCGGCCGCCGGGCCCGCGTCCGCCCACTCCAGACCGGTGGTCGAGTGTTCGGCACGGGCGCTCAGCACATCGGGGGCGACGGCGGGGTCGTACGCCACGCGCACGACCTCCGCGAGCCGCTCGGCGGACAGCGGATAGGCGGAGCCGCCGCCGGCCGCGACCAGGCCCGACAGCAGGCCGGGCAGCCGCATGGACAGATCGGTGATGACGTCCTGGACGTCCCGCTTGGGGCCGCCGGTGGGGCCGTAGGTGAGGGCGATGTACGTGTGCATCTCGGAGGAGGCGGAGGGATAGCGCGCGACGACCTCCTCCATGACCGCGCGGGCGGCGGCCGGCGCGTCCGGCGCGATGCGCGGCAGGACCTCGGCGGCCAGCCGCGTCCCCGTGTCCGGCGCGGTCTCCACGACGACCTGGGCGCCGCGCAGGCCCGGCTCGTGCGAGAGCCGGGCGAGCCAGTAGCCCCAGGACGCCACCCAGATGTCGACCTGCTCGGGGTCGACCAGCGAACCGCCGTCCGGCTCGCAGGCCAGCACCACCGTGCAGAGGTTGCGGCCGGGGTGGTGGAGCACACCGAAGGCGCGGTTGTAGGCGTCGCGGCCCTCGTACATTCTGGTGCGGGCGAGCAGGCCCGGGGGGTGGTGGCGGCCACCGGGGCGCTTGGAGAGCGGGCCGGAGACGTAGGTGGTCGAGCCGTTCGCCTTGCGCCTGAGCCAACCGATACGCACCGCGACCACCTGGTAGATGTTGCGGCCGTCCACCGTGCGCAGCGCGAGCGGGGCGAGGAAGAGGCCGAGGGGGATGAGGACGAGGATCGCGGCCAGCAGCGAGACCAGCGAGGCGAGGAGTGCGACCAGGAGTCCGCCGAAGGCTACGACGGTGCCGAGGAGGCCCAGCGGGCCCAGGCCGGGGCGGCGGGGTCTGCGCCAGTTTCCGTAGGTGGGACGCGTGAGGGCGTCGGTGGACATGGGTGATCCTTCTTCCGGCTGAGGTCGCTGGGTGTCGAGTGCCTACGAGCTCGGTGGTGCTGCGTCGGATGGCGGCTGCGGGTGAGTGGGGGCTGATCGCACGGTTCCCCGCGCCCCTGGAAAAGAGGGCCTGCGGCCCCTTTCCCAGGGGCTGGGCCTACTGGTTGTGACCTTTCATCCCGTCGTTGTCGTCGAGGGAACCGGCGATCTCCGTCGCCGCTGCCACGCCCGTCTGTACGGCGACCGCGGCGGCCTGGACCGCCAGGGCCGCGCCTCCCGTTGCCGCGCCTGCGGCGGCCGTACCGGCTGCCGCGCCCGCGCCACCGGCGGCGCCACCTGCTCCACCCGCACTCGCACCCGCTCCCGCTCCCGCTCCCGCCGAGGAACCCGCGCCCGCGGAGGGCGAGCCCTGGGGACCGGCGGAGGAGCCGCCTCCACCGCCTCCGCCACCGCCCCCTCCGGAGCCGCCCGCGATGCTGACCGCGCCGGAGGCGACGTTGTTGGCGGCGCCCAGGGTGACCGAGCCGCCGGAGGTGCCGCCGAGGGCGGCCGTGGCCGGGACGATCAGCTTGAGCAGGGCGGGCAGGGCGAAGACGGCCATGATCAGCATGCCCATGCCCGCGATGACCGAGTCCAGGTCCTTGGTGTCCTTGGTCATCGAGGTGGCCGAGTAGATGATCAGGGCCGCCGCCGGCTTGTACAGCAGCCAGGCCGCGAGCCAGCCGATGTGCTTCTTCCACCAGCCCTCGCCCCAGCCGGTCATCGAGGAGGCGGCGGCCAGCGGCAGCGTGCCGACCAGGGTGATCAGGACGCCGATGCGGATGTACATCAGCACGATCTGCACGAAGCTCGACAGCATCACCAGCAGACCGAAGATCAGCACCAGGCCCGGCTGGTTGAGCGTCAGCACACCCAGCATCTCGGAGGCCTTGTCACCGAGGTCGGATCTCGCGTACACGTCCTTGGCGTACGCGTCCGACGCCGTCATGAGGGCCGTGACCACGGGGACGGAGGCCGCGCTGACGAGGATGACCTTCCACATGCCCATGAACGCCTGTTTCATGGACTGGCCCTTCCGGTCCACCGCCATCCGGATCGCCGCGATCAGCAGCGAGGCCACCGCCACGTATCCGACGATCCAGTCGACCTCCGCGGTGATCAGTCCGATGGGACTGCCCGGATCCGCCTGGCTCTGGGTGTGACCCACGTTCCCCGCCGGGTCGTTCACGTCGATGCCCAGCCAGACGCCGTTGAGCGCCTTCAGCACCTCCGCCGCGCCGTCGCCGATCGCCTTGGCGAAGACGACCACGGCACCCTCGGTGAACTGCTTTCCGCCCTCTTCGATGAGGCAGTCGTAGATCTTCCAGGAGCAGGCCATCTCACGCCTCCCAGGTGACGAAGCCGTCGGTGCCGCCGACCTGCGACACACCGCTGTAGACCGTGCCGTCCGGGTCGGGCGAGAGCTTCCAGTCCCCGTCCGTCCAGCGCACGGTCAGCGAGGCGGAGCCGAAGCCGCCGTCGCCCATACCGCGCACCAGGACCATCACGGTCGCCTGCGTCTCGTCGTACGACAGGACCGTGAAGCCGGCGTAGCCACCGGCGTCCGGCGAGCCCGTGGTCGACTTGTCGGCCTCCTGGGAACGGCTCGCGATCAGCGCGTCGCGGCCCGCGCCCGGCACGACCTGCCTGTCGACGACCTTGCGCCAGCCGTCGTAGCTGAGGTGGTCGGTGATGGAGTGGGCCGCCATGACGGCCCCCAGCGGGGTGTGGGCGAAGCAGGACCAGACCGGTCCGTCGTACTTCAGCGGGCCCGCCGCCTTCGAGACCGGGACCAGGCCGGTGCCGTTGGCCTTCCAGTGGAAGTCGCGCGGCGGCTCGGTGGGCTTGGCCTGGTCGCGGTCGTCGGTGCGGCAGCCGGCGGGCCGGGAGTCCGAAGTCCCCTTGCCGCCTGACGACTCCGACTCCGACTCCGACATCGAGGTCGGCGCCGGGCTCGGGTCGCCGGACGCGCCGGCCGGCTGCTCGGAGCCGTTGCCCGTCACCGCGAAGAGGACCGCGAGGACGAGCAGCACCACCAGGAACCCGGCCGACAGGATCCAGCCCCGCTGCTGCCAGAACGGCTGCTCCCACTCTCCGCTGCCCCCGTGGGCCCGGCCGGAGTTCAGCATCGTCGCTCCCCCTTTCGACGTGCTCGGACGGTCAGAAGACGAAGTTCACGAGCGGGCCGGCGGTGGCGACCAGGACACAGCCGCCGAGGACCATGCCGAGCCGGCCCATGTGCTCCGAGCCCTCGCCGCGGCGCATGGAGATCGCCATCATCGCGCCGGTGATCAGCACACCCGCGACGCCCGCGGCGGTGCCGGCCCAGGCGACGATGCCGAGCACGGTGTCGACCTTGCCGGTGAGTTCGGCGGGGGCGTCGCGGTTGGGGTTGGGGACCGTGCCGTCGGCCAGGTAGATGGACTGATGCGCCTTGGCGGCTATCGCGTGCAGCATGTGGTTTCTCCCCGTTGCCTCGATCGACCCGCCGTGGGCGGTGGGCCGACGTCAACTGATGTGAGCGGATGGGACATTGGGCTGCTTTCGGGGCCGGTGCGACGTGCCCGGGTTCCCGGTCGCCCTGTGAGCTTGGCGACTCCTGTGAGTCGAAACCAAGCGATGTAGTGATCCAGCACCTGTCGGTGACGTGCTCGTGACAGACGGGAAGCTCTCGTCATGTCCGGGACAGTGACGTGCCGTCAGAAATGCCGGGACCTGCGGTGAAGTGAAGGGGCTCGCACCGGTGTTCGTAGTCGGTGTTCGTAATCGGTGTTCACAACCGGTGTTCGCAACCGGCGTTCGCCCCTGAGGCGGTCCGTGTACGAC
>NZ_JBHVDX010000371.1:0-5841 GCF_042802555.1 Streptomyces sp. NPDC057474
TCCGCGCTGATGCACCTGCCGGTGACGTACGTGTGGACGCACGACTCCATCGGTCTCGGCGAGGACGGCCCGACGCACCAGCCGGTCGAGCACCTCGCCGCGCTGCGCGCGATCCCGGGTCTGAACGTGGTCCGCCCGGCCGACGCCAACGAGACGGCGATCGCCTGGCGCGAGATCCTCAAGCGCTGGACCAAGGAGTTCGGCAAGGGCGCCCCGCACGGTCTCGCGCTGACCCGCCAGGGCGTGCCGACGTACGAGGCCAACGAGGACGCCGCACGTGGCGGTTACGTTCTGTTCGACGCCGAAGGGCCCGAAGGGCAGAACACCGACGCTCAGGTCATCCTCATCGCCACCGGTTCCGAGGTCCATGTGGCCGTCGAGGCGCGAGAGCGGCTCCAGGCGCAGGGCGTGCCCACCCGGGTGGTGTCGATGCCGTCCGTGGAGTGGTTCGAGGAGCAGGACCAGGGGTACCGGGACAGCGTTCTGCCGCCGTCCGTCAAGGCGCGTGTCGCGGTCGAGGCCGGTATCGGCCTGACCTGGCACCGGTACGTCGGTGACGCCGGTCGCATCGTTTCGCTGGAGCACTTCGGCGCTTCGGCCGACGGCAAGGTCCTCTTCCAGGAGTTCGGCTTCACTGCGGAGAACGTGGCCGCGGTCGCGCAGGAATCACTCGCGGCCGCTCAGCGCTGACGCTCTACATACGACACGTAGGAGATGGAATTTCCATGACAGACGCACTCAAGCGCCTCTCCGAGGAGGGCGTCGCGATCTGGCTGGACGACCTGTCGCGCAAGCGCATCACGTCCGGCAACCTCGCCGAGCTGCTCGACCAGCAGCACGTCGTGGGCGTCACCACCAATCCGTCGATCTTCCAGAAGGCGATCAGCAGCGGTGACGGCTACGAGCTGCAGGTCTCCGACCTCGCCGCCCGCAAGGTCACCGTCGAAGAGGCCATCCGCATGATCACGACGGCGGACGTCCGCGACGCCGCCGACATCCTGCGCCCGGTCTTCGACGCGACCGGCGGCCAGGACGGCCGGGTCTCCATCGAGGTCGACCCGCGCCTGGCGCACAACACCAAGGCGACGGTCGCCGAGGCCAAGCAGCTGGCCTGGCTCGTGGACCGCCCCAACACCCTGATCAAGATCCCGGCCACGATGGGCGGCCTGCCGGCCATCACCGAGGTCATCGGCCTCGGCATCAGCGTCAACGTCACGCTGATCTTCTCGCTCGAGCGCTACCGCCAGGTCATGGACGCGTACCTCGCCGGTCTGGAGAAGGCCAAGGAGCGCGGCCTGGACCTGTCGAAGATCCACTCGGTGGCGTCCTTCTTCGTGTCCCGCGTGGACACCGAGATCGACAAGCGCATCGACGCGCTCGGCACCGACGAGGCCAAGGCCGCCCGCGGCAAGGCCGGTGTCGCCAACGCCCGCCTCGCCTACCAGGCGTACGAAGAGGTCTTCGACGGCAAGCGCTGGAGCGACCTGGAGAGCGCGGGCGCCAACAAGCAGCGTCCGCTGTGGGCCTCGACCGGCGTCAAGGACCCGGCGTACAAGAGCACGCTGTACGTCGACGAGCTGGTCGCGCCGAACACGGTGAACACCATGCCGGAGGCCACGCTGGAGGCCACCGCGGCGAGCGGCGAGATCCGCGGCAACGCGATCGCCGGGACCTACGAGCAGTCGCGTGCCGAGCTGGACGCGGTCGAGAAGCTCGGGATCTCGTACGACGAGGTCGTCCAGCTGCTGGAGGAAGAGGGCGTCGAGAAGTTCGAGGCGTCCTGGAACGACCTGCTCAAGTCGACCGAGGCGGAGCTTCAGCGCCTCGCACCCTCGGAGGGCTGAACACCTTGTCGAGCAGCAATCCGCTGCGTGACGCCGCGGACCGACGGCTCCCGCGTATCGCGGGGCCGTCGGGCCTGGTCATCTTCGGCGTCACAGGCGATTTGTCACGTAAAAAGCTGATGCCTGCCGTGTACGACCTCGCCAACCGCGGACTGCTGCCGCCGGGCTTCTCGCTCGTCGGTTTCGCACGCCGGGAGTGGGCGAACGAGGACTTCGCGCAGGAGGTGCACGACGCGGTCAAGGAACACGCGCGTACGCCCTTCCGCGAGGAGGTCTGGCAGCAGCTCATCCAGGGCATGCGCTTCGTCCAGGGCACCTTCGACGACGACGAGTCCTTCGAGCGGCTGCGCGACACCATCGAGGAGCTGGACAAGGCACAGGGCACGGGCGGCAACTTCGCCTTCTACCTCTCCGTGCCGCCGTCCGCCTTCCCTGTCGTCATCCAGCAGCTGAGGAAGCACGGGCTGGCCGACCAGTCGAGCGGTTCCTGGCGGCGCGCGGTCATCGAGAAGCCGTTCGGCCACAACCTGGAGTCCGCCGAGGACCTCAACAAGGTCGTCCACGAGGTCTTCGCCCCGGACCAGGTCTTCCGCATCGACCACTACCTCGGCAAGGAGACCGTCCAGAACATTCTGGCGCTCCGCTTCGCCAACACGATGTTCGAGCCGATCTGGAACCGGTCCTTCGTCGACCACGTGCAGATCACCATGGCTGAGGACATCGGCATCGGCGGACGTGCCGGCTACTACGACGGCATCGGCGCCGCCCGTGACGTCATCCAGAACCACCTGCTCCAGCTGATGGCGCTGACCGCGATGGAGGAGCCCGCCTCCTTCGACGCGGACGCGCTCGCCGCCGAGAAGACCAAGGTGCTCGGCGCGGTGAAGCTGTCGAAGGACCTGGGCCGGGACACCGTGTTCGCGCAGTACGCGGCCGGCTGGCAGGGCGGCGAGAAGGTCATCGGCTACCTCGAAGAGGACGGCATCGACCGCAAGTCGAAGACCGACACCTACGCGGCGATCAAGGTCGAGGTCGACAACCGCCGCTGGGCGGGCGTCCCCTTCTATCTGCGGACGGGCAAGCGCCTGGGCCGCCGGGTCACCGAGATCGCTGTCGTCTTCCAGCGCGCCCCGCACTCCCCCTTCGACTCCACCGCCACCGAGGAGCTGGGCCAGAACGCGATCGTCATCCGCGTCCAGCCCGACGAGGGCGTGACGGTCCGCTTCGGCTCCAAGGTCCCCGGCACGTCGATGGAGATCCGGGACGTGTCCATGGACTTCGCCTACGGCGAGTCCTTCACCGAGTCGTCGCCCGAGGCGTACGAACGCCTCATCCTGGACGTCCTGCTCGGCGACTCGAACCTCTTCCCGCGCACCGAGGAGGTCGAGCTGTCCTGGAAGATCCTCGACCCGATCGAGGAGTACTGGGACAAGAGCGGCAGGCCCGCGCAGTACCAGGCGGGCACGTGGGGTCCCGTCGAGGCGGACGAGATGCTCGAGCGAGACGGACGGAGCTGGCGCCGGCCATGAAGACAGACCTCACGGACACCACGGCCAGCAAGATCAACAAGGCGCTGGTGAAGGCCCGCCGGGAGATAGGCACCCCGGCCGTCGGCATGGTGCTCACGCTGGTCATCGTGACGGACGAGGAGAACGCGTACGACGCGCTCAAGTCCGCCAACGACGCCTCCCGCGAGCACCCCTCGCGCACGATCGTGGTCATCAAGCGCGTCTCCCGCTCCCCCCGCGACCGCACACAGTCCCGCCTCGACGCCGAGGTAAGGGTGGGCGCGGACGCGGGCACCGGCGACACGGTCGTGCTGCGTCTGTACGGCGAGGTCGCGGACCACGCCCAGTCGGTGGTGCTTCCGCTGCTGCTGCCGGACGCGCCGGTGGTCGTCTGGTGGCCGGTCAACGCGCCGCTCGACCCGGCCCGCGACCCGCTGGGCGCACTCGGCCAGCGCCGGGTCACCGACAGCTACGCCGCCGAGAAGCCCATCGAGGAGCTGCGGACCCGCGCCGACAACTACGAGCCCGGCGACACGGATCTGGCCTGGACCCGGATCACGCCCTGGCGTTCCATGCTGGCCGCCGCGCTCGACCAGGTGGACTGCGAGGTCATCTCCGCGGAGGTGCAGGGCGAGCAGTACAACCCGAGCGTGGAACTGCTCGCGATGTGGCTGGCGGACCGGCTCCACGTGCATGTACGGCGTGGAGTGTCGGCCGGGCCCGGCCTCAACGAGGTGCGGATGCTGACCAGCACCGGTCCCATCCGGCTGTACCGGCCCGCTGGGGGCCTCGCCCTCCTCACGCTGGAGGACCAGCCGGACCGGGCCGTGGCGTTGAAGCGCCGCGAGACGTCCGAGCTGCTGGCGGAGGAGCTGCGCAGGCTCGACCCCGACGACACGTATGCGTCGGCGCTGCGGTTCGGGGTGGATCGGTTGGGCGGTGCGGGGGCGCTGGGGGGCTCGCCGGGAAGTGCGTTGACGGCTGCCACGGCTTCCACGGCTTCCACGGCCGCTCCGGCAACCGCGTCGACTCCTGCGGGCGGGGCTCCGGGGGTCGCTTCGACTTCCGGGTCCGGGTCCGGGTCCGGCTCGGGCTCCGGCTCCGGCTTTGGCTCGGAGCACGGCTCGGCCGTCGCGCCGGCTGCCCCTCCGACCCGTACGTCCGCGCCGGCGTTGCCGCCGGCTGCTCCGTCGGGGTCGGCGGGGTCGGTGGGGTCGGTGGCTTCTCCGGGGTCTACGGGGTCGGTCGGTACGGCCGGTTCAGTCAGCTCGGCCGGTTCGGCCGGTTCAGCCGGTTCAGCCGGTTCGGCCGGTTCGGCCGGTTCGGCCGGTTCGGCCGGTTCAGCCGGTTCAGCCGGTTCAGCCGGTTCAGCCGGTTCAGCCGGTTCAGCCGGTTCAGCCGGTTCAGCCGGTTCAGCCGGTTCAGCCGGTTCAGCGGGGTCGGCCGGTTCGGCGGGGTCCGCGGGGTCGGCGGGGTCCGCGGGGTCGGCGGGGTCGGACGATGACGGTGACTCCGATCGGCCCACTCCGGCGCAGATGCCGCCTGTGAAGAAGGCGGCCGCGCCGTGACCACTCCGCAGTTGGTCGTGCACCACGACAAGGAGCTGATGGCTCAGGCCGCGGCGGCTCGGCTGATCACCAAGGTCGTGGACGCGCAGGCCTCGCGCGGCTACGCCTCGGTGGTCCTCACGGGTGGCCGCAACGGCAACGGGCTGCTCGCCGCGTTGGCGGCGGCGCCCGCCCGGGACGCGATCGACTGGGGTCGGCTGGACCTGTGGTGGGGCGACGAGCGGTTCCTGCCCGAGGGCGACGCCGAACGCAATGTCACCCAGGCCCGGGAGGCGCTGCTGGACTCGGTGCCGCTGGACCCGAAGCGGGTGCACGCCATGCCCGCGTCGGACGGGCCGTGGGGTACCGATGTGGACGCGGCGGCCTCGGCGTACGCCGAGGAGTTGGCACGGGCGGCGGGGCCTGAGAACCATGGCTCTGCGCCGACGTTCGACGTCTTGATGCTGGGGGTCGGGCCGGACACCCATGTGGCCTCGCTCTTCCCCGAGTTGCCGGCCGTTCGGGAGACCGAGCGGACGGTGGTGGGAGTGCGCGGTGCGCCGAAGCCGCCGCCGACGCGGGTCACGCTGACGCTGCCCGCGATCCGAGCGGCGCGTGAGGTGTGGCTGCTCGCCGCCGGTGAGGACAAGGCGCGGGCCGCGGCCATCGCGTTGTCCGGTGCGGGTGAGATCCAGGCACCGGCGGCGGGCGCGTACGGAAGGTCGCGGACCTTGTGGCTGCTGGACGCGGCGGCGGCCTCTCAACTGCCGCGCTCGCTGTATCCGCCGGCTTCACCGTGAGGGACTGATTCCGCCCCCGCCGCCCCTACCCATTCCCGTCCCGGGGCGCTGCCCCTTCGACCCCGAGGGGTTCGTTGGCGGGTGCGGGTGGGGGCGGCTGGTCGCGCGGTTCCCGCGCCCCTGAAAAAGCAGGGGTTGTGCC
>NZ_JBHVDX010000372.1:0-5800 GCF_042802555.1 Streptomyces sp. NPDC057474
CGGGCATTCTCGGCCAACAGCGGGCAGATTCCGGACCTATGGGAACGGCATGAGGTCCGAGAGAGGTCTGCCCCCGGTTATGCGTCAAACGGGCAATGAGTTGATTCTGTAACCCTTAGTACTCCAGCTGTAGATCGTGATCCGAGAGAGGCGCGTCGGCGAGGGACGGCCGTTATTCCAGCCACATTCCGTCGCGCATGATGACTCTCCCGCGTAGTTCCGGCTCGCCGCGCCAAGCGCGCACAGTCCTCGGGGCCACGCGTACATACAGAAAGGAACCCTCTTCCACGCGTGGATCCCACCCGAACTTGTCGGCGAAGGCCTCCGCTGCGCTTCCGGGCACCTCCTGGTCCGGGAAGCACTCCGCCTCCCCCTGGAGGAGCACCACGTCGAAGGTGTCCGGTAGCGCCAGGCGCACGCGCGGCTCTTTGCGGACGTTCCGCGCAGTCACGGAAGTGGCGCTGGTGCACATCCACACTGCTCGTCCATCCCACAAGAACCACAGCGGCACCTGGTGCGGCCCGTGATCAGGGTGAGCCGTCGACACCCATACATCCCGCTCGGTAACGAGCCGCTCCAGAGCGTCGCGCATACGCTCCGCCGTCTGGCGGCGAACGATTCCCGTGGTCTCCATGCGGATCGACCCTAGCCAGCAGGGGCGAAGCGCGCCTGAGGCGCAGGACCTACTCCCAGCGACCGATGAACCCCTCAGCCTTTGGCTAGGGGCGACCGACTACGGTGCTCAGGGTGGCCGGCTGAAGTGCTCAGTCACGCTTGTCTCCGGTAGTGGCTGGCTCGTGATCGCGCCTGGTGGCTGCGTCGCCAGGCGGACCAGCTGAGCCGGTGGGCCGGGCCGTGAGCGGGCCGGACAACAACACTGATGAACAGGCGCTGGATCTCGTTACAGGTCAGCGGGATCAGGTTGGCCGGCGTGGGGCGGTGTGCGTGTTCGTCGGCGCGGACGACGGCGAGGAATGCATGGGCCAGCATCGCGAGGGTGACCCAGCGGGCCCAGGACGCGTAGCGGCGGACCTGGTGCTCATCCAGTCCGGCCAGCCCCTTCTCACTTTGGAAGGTTTCCTCCACCCGCCATCTGGAACCTGCGACCTTGACCAGGATGGCCAGGGATGCCGACGTGGTGGAGTGACAGCGGTAATAGGCGAGTTCACCGGTGGTGCGGTTGCGACGGATCAGTAACTGGTGGTGGCCCGGTGCCGCCTCGGCGAGGTCGATGACGGCCCAGTCGTAGAACCGCTGTCCCTTCGCGCCGCGTCCGGCCGAGAGCTTCTGCCAGGCCCGCTTCGGCACCTTCTTCACCAGCGCATCGGCGCGGAACGTGCCGGCGCCGGTGGTCATTTGGGCTGAGCAGGCCACTGCGAGGACGTAGCCGATGCCGCGTTTTCCAGCGCGGATCGCAGTTTCGGGTTGCCGCCGTAGACCTCGTCACCCGTGACCCAGCCGACGCGGTGTCCAGTGTCCAGGAACCGTTCGATCATCACCCGGGCCAGTTCCGGCTTGGTCGCGAAGACGGTGTCCTCGCTGAGCCCCGCGGCCCGGCAGCGGTCCGGATCGCAGGTCCAGGAGCGCGGGATGTACAGCTCTCGGTCCACCGCCGCGTGCCCGCGCTCGCCGGCGTAGACGAGGTAGACGGCGACCTGGGCGTTCTCGATCCGCCCGGCGGTGCCGGTGTATTGGCGCTGGACCCCGACGGTGCGTGTGCCCTTCTTCACGTCGCCGGTCTCGTCGACGACCAGCACTGCGGCCTCGTCGTGGAGGTGCTCGACGACGTATTCGCGTACGTCGTCGCGGACGGCCTCGGCATCCCAGCCGGCCCTGCACAGCAGATGCTGCATGCCGTGCGGGGTGGTCTCCCCGGCCCACTCTGCGATCGTCCAGCAGTTCTTGCGCGGCAGATCCGACAGCAGGCCCAGCACCAAGCGCTTGGCCCGGAGGCGGGGTTCGACCCGCGCGAACCGCCCGGCTATCCGGCTCATCAGGCCATCGAACGCCTCCTGCCAGCGGGCAGGGTCTACGCTGTGATCTGCGGCCATCGCGTGATCGTTTGTCTTCACACACCGATGATCAACGTGGCCGCACCCGTCTCCACAGCGCGTCAGGGTCGCGCAGCGCCCGCATGCGGTCCTGTGTCAGGAGGACATGTGCAACGTGGCGAAGTCTGGTGGGTCGAGTTCGACGAGCGGCGGCCGGTCGTACTGCTGTCGGAAGGCGACGCGTCCGGCATCCGGGTGATGCAGGTCGTGGCTCCGGCGGGCGTCGACATCGGCGGTCTGGGCGTCGAAGTGGCAGTAGGCGCCATGGAAGGACTGCCCTTTGAAGGCGTGCTGCGGTTCGCGTTCCCATGTCCGGGCTTTACCCCTTGCACGTGGCTGACCACCGTGTCCCGGGACGACCTGATCGAGCGGGCGGGTGCCCTGCCCTACGCGAAACTCAACGAGATTGAGGATGCCCTCCGACTCGCTGGACAGGCGAAGGAGCGGACCCCGGCGACGACCGAGAAGCTCAGCGCACTAAGGGACGCCCTCCGTCTCGGTGGACTTGAGTAGTCGGGTAGGCGGAGAAGGAACGGACACCCTCGGTGGCGTGGTCGATCTCGTCCAGATGATCGACACTGACCACCTGTCTCCTCGGCGCCCCTCACCATCGAGATCACGATCTACGGCTGGAGTATCAGGGCCCAGCCCATCGCCCCGTTCGCCCAGCGTCATTGGTGGTGATGTTGACCTTTGTCTGGGCCGAAATGTATTACGACCTCGATCAAGCGGACCGCGCCATCCGTGCGATTCAAGCTGCTCACCACCGAGTATGGGCTGCGTCTATTTCTCGTCGACACGTGACGAGATGCAGTTTGGCGAGTGATGTCACGGACTGTGCCATTGCTCCACGACCACGCTCCGGTAGATCAGACAAGTGCGCGGTGCGGCAGTCCAGAGGACTGCCGGAGAAGTCCGGCATTCCTCTGGACTGCCGGAGAAGTCCGGCACTCCTCTGGACTGCCGGAGAATCCGGCGCCGCGAGCTGCTTGCACTCGCGGAAGGTCCGTGCACCGTACGGAGGTCACCGTCCGGTACGAGGACGTCCCGGCCCGCGGCCGAACTGGGATTTGTGGCCTGGTATCGCTGAGTGGGACGGTGGTGGAGCAGCCCGTGAGCGGCTCACAGGCCGCTGCTGCGACGGTGATGGCCTGGACGGGTCACCGTCCAGCCCTCCAGCCGGCTGCCGCGCCGTCGTCGTTCTGGTCGAGGACGACGCGGAGGTGGCGGGCCCGCCAGATGCTCAGCAGCCACGCGGACGGCAACTGGAGGGTGAGGAAGGCGAAGCCCGCCGTAGCGAACGCGTCGTCGACCGGCACGGCGGCTCCGTCCCGCCAAGCGGAGAGGCCGCCCCACAGCAGTAGAACGAGCAGGTAAGCGCCGCCGTCGATCAGTGGGACTCGCCAGACCGGCATGGGAGCGGTGAAGCGGCGCGTCAGGGTGAGCGTGATTGTGGTCACGGCCAGGAACACGTAGGACAGGGGGTTCGTCGCCCAGAGCGACACCCAGGGGCCGAGGCTGTCGGCAGCCGCTGACCAGGCGAGGTCGACTGCAGCTCCGGTCATCCAGGATCCGATAGCGACAGTCAGCGCGTAGGAGACAGCGCTGCGCCAGGTGACGGTCATGTCACGCTCTCCCGTTGGTGGGCTGATGGACCACTGTGCGGCGGTCCGCTTACATGGTCAGTGTCCTCCTTCCTGTGCGCAGCGGAGGCGTCGGGTCTCCTGATGGCGGCGGCGGCCCTGTAAGGCGCGCAGGAGCCGCCGGTGGTGGTGTGAGCCGGGGTTTTTACTTGTAGCGGCCGGTGTAGCCGGTCAGGTTGGCCAGCTCGCATCCGGCCGGACCCGATCCGGACAGGCACCAGGGGCTGGCGGCCTTGCGCTTGTATACGTCGGTAACCCGGCCGCCGTTGTAGATGTAGATGTGGTGGCTGGGCATCTGCCGGTGGTTGCCGGAGCGGATCTCCCAGTTGCCGTTCGATCGGATCTTGAACTGAAGGGATCCGTCGATCGCGTTGGGGAGCTTCTTGCTGCAGAACGGGTTGGTGGAGTGCGTCACCATGCGGATGTCCACGTAGCCCGAGCCGCTGCCGAGCTTACGGACCTGCATCTTGCTGCCGGAATCGGTCCGCTTGGCTTTGAGCTTGCCGGTCTTCTTGTTGTACACGTGCGTGGTGCCGATGCTCGTGTGCCCCTTGACCTTCTTGCTCTTCCAGGTGATCACCGCGCTGGCGGACGTACGATAGCTGGAGCTGCGCCAGTTGAAGCTGCGGTTGTCGCCGCCGAACGAGTAGCCCTTGCCGTAGGTGCACGCGGGCTTTCCGGCAACCAACGGGGCATCCAGCCGTTTCTGCGGGATGAACGTCGTCCACGTCAGCGTCGTGGTGGTTGCTGCTGCGGCTGCCTTCGCGCGTGCCGTAGCCGAAGCGCGCATAGTGGCAAGGTCCGACTGGCCGCTCTCGGGAGCCGGGACGGTCACTTGCAGGCCGAAGGTGCGGGCCTGCGTGGTGTTGCCTACCAACTGCGGCACGATCTGGTACTGGTACTTCGCCCCCGGCGCCACCGTGGTGTCGCGGAAGCTGGTCGATCCGGCGGGCAACTCCGCGAGCACGGCGTCGCCGCGGACCACGGTGTAGCGGGCCTTGTTTGAATACGTCTTCCACGCCAGGTCCACGAAGTGGGGGTTCGAGGCGCTGATGGCCCCGTCGGACGCCATGGAGCTGTCCACGACGGCGGTCTCCCCCGACCGCGCGGTGCGCACACTGAAACCCTCGGTCGTTGAGCTCCTGGCCGTGCCGGCCGCGTCGCGGTAGGTGGTCGCATCCAGGCCGAAGGCGGCCTTCGCGGCGGCAGGCTTGGCGACGGGGGAACCGGAGGCGGTGGTGACCGTCGTGCCGAGCAGGGCAAGCGGTATCACTGAGATAGCGGCCAAGCGGGGTATGGGCATGCGATTGCGCAACGAACTCTCCATTCAAGAAAAGGTCATGACGTTCTCGACGCGCCGGTGCTTTGTCGCTCTGAACTGGTTCCGCTCTCTTGCCCAATTGTCTTCGCCGTGTGTGGACAGCCGCAGACTGCGGTTTGCTCCGCACGCCAAGTACGGGGCGGCGTGGGCGAAGGAGTGGCTGCTCGACGCGTCGCTTTTTGCCTGCAGATTGAATACTTGAGAAGCCGAATCTATTTGCGAAGTATCCGTTGTTGCCATTGTCTGTTGGGGAGGTGAACCAAAGGGCAGTGCCTGAAAAGTAATGACCTGGGGCGCTGTCGGATCACCTTCTGCGGTAGCCCAGGAACCTGTTCCGGGCCCGGATCACCATCAGGGTGGTGGCTCGGCACGCAAGGCATCGTCTGATGGCACAGCGGTATGACGTGTGCACATATGACGCATAGCGAAGGGAAGTTGACCGAGCCGCAACCGCCGATGAAGCTTCCGCGCCGATGCCTGGTCCGGGCAGCTACTTCAACGCGGTGATGTGGTGGTAAGCCGTCTTGTGGCGACGGCTCTGCGGCCGATTCAGCGACTGCCGGACCGGCGCGAACCGACATGATCTGGCCTCGGCTGCTGTAAGTCGCAAGCCTCCATGGCCGATGAGCCAGGCAGCTCCCGCTCCCGACACGTTCAATATTTCCGAAGTCGAACGGCAAATCCCGTCCTGCGTGCTGTCCTTCGGAGTGGTGTACCGAACGAGGGGTGGGCGCCCCATAGGGCAGGTGTGGAGTCGCCGGTGGTGGCCGCGGCCGATCTGTGTC
>NZ_JBHVDX010000373.1:0-5814 GCF_042802555.1 Streptomyces sp. NPDC057474
GTCTTCTTGCGGCGCGCCGCAAGAAGACGGCCGGAAGCGTGGCCTGACCCATGCCGGACGCGATAGCCGCCGCGGCCGCCACGCACGCCGCGTGGCGGCCCGGCCGGTCACCCGAGCGGTGCACCGGTCACCCGCGCAGTGCATACGAGTCGCGCGTCCGAGGGGGCGGGCCCAGGATCGAGGCACGCCGACGTCACGCCGATCCGGCCGACGTCCGTCCGTCTCTGCCCCCCCCACCGAGGAGATGTGCGCAGGATGACCACCACGTCCGAACGTGTTTCTCAGACGCCGAAGCGACAGGCGTCGCAGCGTGTCTCCCAGTCCGTCTTCGACGGCTCCCGGCTCCGTGTCGTCCTGCTGGTGGACGTCTACGACGGGGCCCAGCAGCAGTTCCTGGAGGCGTACGAGCAGCTGTGCAACCAGGTCGCGTCCGTCCCCGGGCATGTCAGCGACCAGCTGTGCCAGTCCATCGAGAACCCCTCCCAATGGCTCATCACCAGCGAGTGGGAAAGCGCCCCTCCCTTCCTCACCTGGGTGAACAGCGAGGAACACGTGGAGATGGTGAAGCCCCTGCACAACTGTGTCCGGGACACCCGCTCGCTGCGCTTCCACATCGTTCGCGAGACCGGCGGCCCGGCCGTGGACGCCGCGCCCGGCAAGCGCCGGCTCCAGACCTCTCCCCGGATCGGTGACGGCCTGATCCGGCACGCGCTCACCTTCACGGTCAAGCCGGGCAGCGAGGAGAAGGTCGCCAGGATCCTCGCCGACTATGCCGCACCGGAACCGAAGGTCGACGACACCACCCGGCTGTGCCGCACCTCCCTGTTCATGCACGGCAACCGGGTGGTCCGGGCCGTCGAGGTACGGGGCGACCTGCTCGCCGCGCTGCGGCACGTCGCCCGGCAGCCCGAGGTGCGGGCCGTCGAAGAGGCCCTCAACCCCTATCTGGAGCAGGACCGGGACCTCGACGACCCCGACTCCGCCCGGGTCTTCTTCACCCGCGCGGCGCTGCCCGCCGTACACCATGTGACGGCGGGCCAGGAGAGCCCGGACGCCGAGCGGCACGCGCTGTACTACCCGGCCCGTGAAGGCTGCGGTCTGCGGCTGGCCGAGCTGCTCGCCCGGCAGGACGAGGCGGCTGCGGACGACCCGCAGGGGCCGGTGTTGCGCAGCACGATCTTCCAGCGCGACGACGTCGTGGTGCGGCTGGTCGACGTACGCGGCGGGCTCGACAACGACCCCGGCCCCGTGCTCGGTCTCACCGACCGCGCCCGCGCGTCCGAACTGACGGCGCTTCTCGACGGCGGCGCCCTCGGCTCGGACGGTTCGCCGAAGGACGGCGCCCCCGCCCGCCTGCTCACGGTCGCCCGCATGGAACTCGTCACCGACCGCCGGGCGCCCGACGCCTGACGCCCGACGCCTGACCGCCGGCACCGAGCCGTGACGGCCACGCCTCATGCCCTCATGCCCTCAAGTCCTCAAGTCCTCAAGTCCTCACGTCCTCAAGTCCTCATGTCGATGCGGCACCTGTTCGATGCATCACCTGTCTTCGACGCAGCTCATGTTCGGAGGAACGTCGTGATCAAACGCCATCCCGGAATCGTGGATGTCAGCGAGGTCGAGCCCAACACTCGGCGCGGCGGCGATCTGCGCGCCATGCTCACCCCCACCACCGTCGGCTCCACCAGCGGTTTCATGGGCGTCGCCATCGTGCCGCCCGGCGACCGCATCGCCGAGCACTACCACCCGTACTCCGAGGAGTTCATCTATGTCGTCTGCGGGCAGCTGGAGGTCGACCTGGACGGCGAGCCCTTCGAGCTGCGGCCCGAGCAGGGGCTCCTGATCCCCGCCCACATGCGGCACCGCTTCCGCAACGTCGGCAAGGTGGAGGCCCGCATGGTCTTCCATCTCGGCCCGCTGGCCCCGAGCCCGCCGCTCGGCCACGTCGACACCGAGGACGCCGACGGCGTACCGATCGCGGTGGAGGCGGCCCACGCGGGACGGGCGGCCGAACGACCTCAGGTCCGCTCATGACCAGGCGCGTGGCGGTCACCGGCATAGGCATCGTCGCCCCGGGCGGCATCGGTGTCCCGGCGTTCTGGGACCTCCTGGCCGACGGTCGCACGGCGACACGCGGCATCACGTTCTTCGACCCCTCCGGGCTGCGTTCGCGGATCGCCGCCGAGTGCGACTTCGACCCGGCGGCCCACGGACTGGACGCGGAGCAGGTCGCCCGCTGCGACCGGTACATCCAGTTCGCCCTGGTGGCCGGTGAGGAGGCGATACGGGACTCCGGTCTCGACCTCGCCGCGGAGAACCCCTGGCGGGTCGGGGTCTCCCTGGGCACGGCGGTCGGCGGCACCACCCGGCTGGAGCAGGACTACGTCCTGGTCAGCCATCGCGGGCAGCGCTGGGACGTGGACCACCGGGAGGCCGGGCCGCATCTGCACCGGGCGTTCGCGCCCAGCACCCTCGCCTCGACGGTGGCGGAACGCTTCGAGGCACGCGGACCGGTGCAGACCGTCTCCACCGGCTGCACCTCGGGGCTCGACGCCGTCGGGTACGCCTTCCACACGATCGAGGAGGGCCGGGCCGACGTCTGCATAGCCGGGGCCTCGGACTCGCCGATCTCCCCGATCACCATGGCCTGCTTCGACGCGATCAAGGCCACCTCCCCCGACAACGACGACCCGGCCCACGCCTCCCGCCCCTTCGACGCCGACCGCAACGGGTTCGTCATGGGCGAGGGCGGCGCCGTACTCGTCCTGGAGGAGCTGGAGCACGCCCGGGCCCGCGGCGCGCACGTGTACTGCGAGATCAGCGGCTACGCCACCTTCGGCAACGCCTATCACATGACCGGTCTGACCAGCGAGGGCCTGGAGATGGCGCGGGCCATCGAGGACGCCCTCGACCACGCCCGGCTCGACCGCACGGCCGTCGACTACGTCAACGCGCACGGGTCGGGCACGAAACAGAACGACCGGCACGAGACGGCCGCCGTCAAACGGACGCTCGGCGCGCACGCCTACGACACGCCCATGAGCTCCATCAAGTCCATGGTGGGCCACTCCCTGGGCGCGATCGGCGCCATCGAGGTCGTCGCCTGTGCGCTGGCCCTGACCCACCAGGTCGTCCCGCCCACCGCGAACTACGAGACCCCGGACCCCGAGTGCGACCTGGACTACGTCCCGCGCGTCGCCCGTGAGCGGCGGCTGAACAGTGTCCTCTCCGTGGGCAGCGGGTTCGGCGGCTTCCAGTCCGCGGTGGTCCTGAACCTGCCGAGGGAGAAGACACGATGAGCGAACGGCGTCCTCGGCGCGCGGCCGTCACCGGCATCGGTGTGGTCGCGCCCAACGGAACCAGCACCGAGACGTTCTGGAAGTCCACCAGGGAGGGCATCAGCGTCCTGGACCGGGTCACCCGCGAAGGGTGCGAGCACCTGCCGCTGCGGGTGGCCGGCGAGGTCCGGAACTTCGACCCGCCGTCGGCGGTCGAGGAGCGCTACCTCGTCCAGACCGACCGGTTCACGCACTTCGCGATGGCCGCGGCCGACCAGGCGCTCGACGACGCCCGCCTCGACCGGCCCGAGACCGACGCCGCGCCGTTCTCCGTGGGCGTAGTCACCGCGGCCGGCTCCGGCGGCGGCGAGTTCGGCCAGCGGGAGCTGCAGCAGCTGTGGTCCAAGGGCAGCCGCTTCGTCGGGCCGTACCAGTCCATCGCCTGGTTCTACGCCGCGAGCACCGGCCAGATCTCCATCCGCCGCGGCTTCAAGGGCCCCTGCGGGGTGATCGCCTCCGACGAGGCCGGCGGCCTGGACGCCCTGGCGCACGCGGCACGGGCCGTGCGGCGCGGCACCGACGTGATGGTGGCCGGCGCGACCGAGGCACCGCTCGCCCCCTACTCGGTGGTCTGCCAGCTCGGCTACGAGGAGCTGAGCACCGTCGACGACCCGGAGCGTGCCTACCGCCCGTTCACCGCCGCGGCCTGCGGCTTCGTGCCCGCCGAGGGCGGCGCCATGCTGGTCGTGGAGGCCGAGGGCACGGCCCGGGAACGGGGCGCGCCCGTGCGGGCCGTCCTGGCGGGCCACGCGGCGACGTTCACCGGCGCCTCCCGCTGGGAGGAGTCCCGGGAGGGGCTGGCCGAGGCGATCCGGGTGGCCCTGGACGAGGCCGGCTGCGCCCCCGAGGAGATCGACGTGGTCTTCGCCGACGCCCTCGGCGTCCCGGCGGCGGACCGTGCCGAGGCGCTGGCGATCGTGGACGCCCTCGGCCCGCACGGCACCCGCGTCCCCGTCACGGCACCGAAGACCGCCGTCGGCCGGGGCAACGGCGCGGCAGCCGTGCTGGACGTCGCCGCGGCGGTGCTCGCGATGGAGCACGGCGTGATCCCGCCGACCCCCAACGTCTTCGACGTCTGCCACGACCTCGACCTCGTCACCACCCGCGCCCGCGCCGCCGAGCCGCGCACGGCGCTGGTCCTCAGCCGAGGACTCATGGGGTCGAACTCGGCGCTGGTGCTCCGGCTCGGCACCGGCGACGCCTCGTAGCGAGGCGTCACCCACCAACAAGGGAGAAAACGCATGAGTGACCGCATCACCGTGGAAGAGCTGTCCGAGCTGATGAAGAAGGCCGCCGGCGTCACCGTCACCCCGGAGGAACTCAAGCAGCGGTACGAGTCCGGCTTCGACGTCATCGGCATCGACTCGCTCGGTCTGCTCGGCATCGTGGGCGAACTGGAGAACCGGTACGGCACGCCGATGCCGCCGGACGCGGAGAAGAGCAAGAGCCCCCGGCAGTTCCTCGAACAGGTCAACAGCGCGCTACTGGCAGGAGCCTGACATGTCCGGACACACGCAGAACGAGATCACCATCGGCGCCCCCGTCGACCTGGTCTGGGACATGACCAACGACGTCGCGAACTGGCCCCGGCTGTTCAGCGAGTACGCCACCGCCGAGATCCTCTCCCGGGAGGGGAACAGGGTCACGTTCCGGCTGACCATGCACCCCGACGAGAACGGCAAGGTGTGGAGCTGGGTCTCGGAACGGGAGACGGACCGCGACACGCTCAGCGTGGAGGCCCGCCGCGTCGAGACCGGGCCCTTCGCCTACATGAACATCCTGTGGGAGTACGAGAAGGTCCCGGGCGGCACCCGGATGGTGTGGACGCAGGACTTCGCGATGAAGCCGGACGCGCCGGTCGACGACGACTGGATGACGAACAACATCAACCGGAACTCCAAGGTCCAGATGGCCCTGATCCGGGACCGCATCGAGAAGGCCGCCGCCGAGCAGGGTGCCTCGCCGGACCTGACCGACTGAGCCGGACGGAGAACACCCCCATGCACCAGACCCTGATCGTCGCCCGGATGGCCCCGGGCGCCGGCCCGGACATCGCCAGGATCTTCGAGGAGTCGGACCGGGGGGAGCTGCCGCACCTCATCGGGGTCTCCCGGCGCAGCCTCTTCCAGTTCGGTGATGTGTATCTGCACCTCATCGAGGCCGAGCGCGACCCCGGACCCGCCATCGCCAAGGCGGCCGGGCATCCCGAGTTCCGGGACATCAGCGACCGGCTGACGGCCCATGTCAGCGCGTACGACCCAGCCACCTGGCGTTCCCCGAAGGACGCGATGGCGCAGCGCTTCTATCTCTGGGAGCGCGACCCGGCCGGCTGACCCGGTCGGCTGACCCGGCCGACCGCACCGGCCGCCGGGCCCGCGATGTCGCGGGCCCGGCGGCCGGTTCTCCCGGGGGCGGGCCGGTGCGCAGCCGGGCCCCTGGCAGTCGGACGCGCGGTCGCGTATAAACAACTGACGCG